>CAMYKF010000001.1 GCA_947258905.1 uncultured Pirellulaceae bacterium
CATAAAACCGAGGAAACGAACCCTCCCCGCTCGCTCGTTCCTCGCTCCCGACCTTACCAAGGGGAAGGTAAATCCAAAAATTCACAGCCCGGCCAGGCATCAGACTGATGTTGACGATCAGCGATTTTCCGGCGCCTCGCGCGCGGGACCGGCCTCGGCCGGCAAACGCTGGATGACCAGCAGATAACGGCGGCGGGCGTCCGCAGGCCGCGTCGTCTGGCCGGATTGTCCCAGTTGGATTTCCAAAGGCTGATCAGGTGCGGCCGAGTTCATTCCGGCATTGGATCGTGAACGGCCGGAAGCATTTGCGTTGGGCTGCGTTTGCATTGGCTCGGCGCCCTCGCTCGGTGCAACTTCGGCCTGTTCGTCTTCGTCTTCCTGTTCGCCACCCTTTTCGGATTGTTGTTCGGATTCCATGGCTTCCAAATCCGCGAACTTGCCTGCGGATCGGGTGCTCGGTTGCATCATTTGCATGCGCAGCCCGGCACCAGGTTCACGACCCCGCGACATTTCACGCTGGCGAGCACCGCTGCCGCCGAATCCTCCGCCGCCACCGGACTGCTGCAGCTCGGACATCATTTCCACCAGCTGACCCTGCTGCAAAGTCAGCGGCTGGCCTTCGATCTGATCGATGAGGGATTGCAGTTCTGACTCGGTGGCTTCCACAGTGACAAACATCAGGTTTTCCAGTGGAGCCTCGACTGCCGGTTGGGCGTCGCGGTCGCGGCGGTTGTTGTCGCGACGTTGACGCTGGAGCTGCGGCCTGTCGTCGCTCGGCTGATCGGCGCTGCCAAAGCTGTTATCCCGCTTCATCGAAATCCCCGGGGGATTGGGCGGCGTCGGGAAGTCGTTGTTTTCATCCAGTACACGCTTTGACTGCGGGACCAGCCAGGGAAGCTGGTTGGAACGTGTGGAGACGATCACGATTTCATCGAAAGCGAAATCGCTCATCGTATTGGCCCAGCCCGCGTCGGGCTGATTTGCAGAACCGGCCATGCCGCGCTGGGCATTCCGGACCGTTTGGGGCAAGACCGGCATGTCGGATTCCGCGGAGTCCGCGCCCTCCATTTCCTCCACGGCATCCCTTTCTGATTTGAGATCCTGCAACTCCCCGGTTTCGGCCGTGGATTCCTCGTCCAGCATGGCGCGGGTCTGGTCCTGCAGTGGCGCGGCGGGAAGTTCGCCACCGCGCGACGCATCGGAATCGGGATCGGAATCGGTAAAGGATTCCATCGCAGATTCTGCGGCGGCAGCGGGAGCCGGCAGCGCATAGTCGTCGCTGTTGCCGGGAGCGGATTTGTCGGCCGTCATGTCGGCATCCCCGGCGCTGCGGCGGTACTCTTGCTCCTGGCCTTGCACCTCGCCGGCCCTCATTTGCTTTTCACGCGAACCGTCGGCCTGGCCACCGGCAGCCGTGCCAGACTCGGCGACTTCGGCTTCCACCGCGCCGGCGGGCCCGGCAGCGTCTTCGGGCTGAACACTTCGCTCAGCCTGCTGCGCATTACTTTCTTGCTGAGACAATCGGGCGTCGGTCGCCGTTTGGGTTGGTTGCGGAGCGAGGAACATAGCCAGCAACAACAGGGCAGCCAGTCCGCTAATCATCGCCCCGGCCGCTTGCCAGTTCAGCGCGGCGGGCAGGGTGGATTTGGCGCGTCGTCGTGACGGTGTGACGGGTGACTCGACGGCAGCGACGGCGGGCATGGGCAAGGAAGCTTCCGGAAGATCGGGCAGGGCACCACGTTGTCGAATCGCTTCCGCCACACGTCCCGCAAATCCATCGTCCAGCTGGAACCGTGGAGCCTCGCGCAGCTGTTCGCGCAGCGATTGAAACTCCTGCACGCGTTCGGCGTCGCGCGGGTTTTCTTTCAGGTGCATCTCGAACTGTTCACGCTCGGCGGGGCCAAGCTGATCGTCGAGCCAGGCACTGATGGTTTCGTCGGACCAGGAATCGGACATTGCGGTAGTCTCTGCGGAAGCGGATTCGCTCGGGAAGTGGTGAATCCAGTCCTTTCAATCGAGTGGTTTTCTTTGCGCTTTGCGCGGGTTTGATGTTTATTTTTTTTCCTGAAAGTAGGAACTCAATTCATCCTTCAGCTGCGAACGGGCCCGATGCAGTCGGCTGCGTACCGTGCCGATCGGCAAGTCCAGGATTTCGGAAATCTCTTCGTAACTTAGTTCATCCATTTCCCGCAACACCAGGATCATCCGGTGCTGCTCGTTCAATCGGTTCAGTGCGGCGTGCAACTGGCCGGCTCGTTCATCAGCGTCCAGCCGATCGCCCGGTTGCGGGCCACTGTCATCCATCGCGGTGCCGGCCTCGCCCAAATCACGCTCCACCGAAACCCGCGGCCGGCGACGACGGCGACGGCTGATGGCCGTGTTGAAGGCGATACGATATAGCCACGTGTAAAACGAACTGCTGCCGCGGAAAGAAGCCAGGCGTGTAAAGGACAAAACGAAACTCTCCTGCACAACATCCTCCGCCTCGGCCTCGTCACGCAGGAAATGAACCATGCTGTTGTACAGGCGGTTCTGATACTTGCTGACGAGACTGCCAAAGGCCTCGGTGTCGCCGGAAATCGATTGCTCGATCCATTTGGCGTCTTCGTTGGCTGGCCCCATCTCGTTCATCGATTCGACGGAAAACGCGGTGTGAAAGTTCCCCTGGCAGTGCCCCGGTGCCTGTTTTTACGGGCCTTTTGGACGATTTGTGCGGTTTTTGCTGTCAGAAGCTCCTCAATCAGCCGCCAGCCAGCCCCCGTCGGGTGCCCGTCCCGGCCGAATTATAACCAAATCCGGGACCCACCGAGCCGGAATTGCGTACTACCGCTCCTTTCCCGGACCCCCGTCAACCCTTGCGGGAGCCATCGCAAACAGGGCAAACCCGAACAGCACCGCGGCGACACTAATCCACTGGGAAATCGTCAGCGAGGTGCCGAACTGGCCCAGCTCGTCGCGCCGGATCAACTCGATCAGGAAACGCGTGATCGAATACAGGATGATCAACAGCGCAAACACCTGGCCATTGCGTCGCCGCAGGGGAAAGTACAACCACAGCAACACCACTAACAATGCCGCGTTGATGGCCGCAATCAACTGAGTGGGCCAGACCCCCAGCGAACGATCAGGCAACTCCGCAATGCGAATCCGAATCAGGCGTTCGTTCTGGCTGATGACAATTTGCTGACCGACATCCAGACCTTTTTGCTTGACGGCGCGAAACTGGTTGTCCGGATACCACACCTGAAACCAGCTACCGGCCCGGACGCCCGCCTGGTCAGCAATCGACCCGGGCTGCACCGATTCGGCAAACAGGAACTGGCCATCCTCGGCGGGACCGGGAATCTCGGATTCGGTGACCGCATGGATACCGATCAACTCTCCCGTCTCCAGCTGACGCAGGTAAGGCGGCGAGCCAGCCGGGAACTGCTGGGCAATTTGCGGGACATCGCACACGCCTCCATAGCAACAGCCGTTAAGCAAACATCCGATGCGGCCCAGCGCCAGTCCGGCAACCATCCCCGGCGCCGCGATATCGGCAATGTGCAGCAAAGGCAACCTGGCGCGCCACAAATAAAACGCGCCTCCCAGCGACGCCCCGATCAGACTGCCGTAAACCACCAGTCCACCTTCGGTCATATTCAGCATCTTGCCGATCGCCTCGCCCGGCGACAGCCCGCTGAACTGATCTGCTTTCTGAATCACATAGAACAACCGCGCGCCGATGATTCCGCAGATCACCATCCAAAACGCCAGGTTGAAGATTTTCTCCGGCGGATATCCTTCCTGCCGGCCGCGATAAATCGACAGACTGATACCGGCCATCAGACCCAGCAACATCATCAAACCGTATCCGCGAATCGCCAGCCCTGCCGGGACGCCTGGCCCCGTGGGGTCTTCGGGATTCACATCGGTGACCTCGATGCCAGGTATCACAAAATGGATCAACGCCGCGCCGACCAGAAACACGGGCAGAAAGTTCAACGCGTCGCCCGTCCAGCCGTATCGCCAGACCAGATAAGCGAATATCAACAGACCCAGCACACACCAGATGACCAGTAGCGGACCCTGCAGAAACCAGTGCGGAATGTAAAACAGCGTCTGTTGCATTGGCGGGCCAGATTTACCGAACCAGAATGTTGTCGATCAGGCGGGTGGATCCGACTCGGGCAGCAACCAGCAACACGGCGGGCAGCCGGATCGTCTCCAGCGATTGCAAGGTCCCGGCATCGGCTACCACGGCGTATTCCAGTTCCGTGACCCCGCCTTCGATCAGCGACTGTGTCATCGAGGCGGCCAGTGCCCGACCGTCATTCTCGCCTTCGCGGATCGCCTGTTCTGCCTTACGCAAAGTGCGATTGAGCGACAACGCTGCCTCGCGCTCGGCGGCACTTAGATAATGGTTCCGCGAACTGAGCGCCAATCCATCTTCGTCGCGGACAATCGGGCAGATTTCGATTTCGATGGGCACGTTCAAATCGGCCACCATGTGCCGCACGACCAAAGTCTGCTGGTAATCCTTTTGGCCAAAAAAGGCCACGTCGGCGTCGATCATGTTGAACAGCTTCAGCACAACCGTGGCGACGCCGGCGAAATGGGGCGGGCGGCTTTCTCCCTCCAGCAAGCGGGCGACCTGCGGCGGGTTAACCGTCGTCGTGCATCCCTCGGGATAAATTTCTTCGGTCGACGGCACGAACACCAGATCAACGCCGGCCTCGGCCAGCAGCTGGAGGTCCCGCTCCAGCGGACGCGGGTACCGCTCGAGATCCTCGCCCGGTGCGAATTGCGTCGGATTAACAAAGATCGTGACGACGGTGGCATCGCAGCGCTGACGGCTGCGTTCCACCAGACTCAGATGGCCGCGATGCAAGGCACCCATCGTGGGCACCAGCCCGATGGACGCATCGGTCCTGCGAATCGCGGCCACGGCCTCGCGCAGCTCGGCGACGGTCGTCACGACGGCAGGCTGGGCGGCTGCGTCGGCGACCCACTGGTCAACCGGCGGCGTGGGTGCTGGGGAATCACTCATTGGCGGCGCATCTCTGCCGGAATCGTACCAAGCGGTTGCCCATGTGTCGCCCCGAATAATCGCGTCCCACGCCCCCGGCCGCAGGCGACCGGCACAACCGGCACAACGATGACACGGGTCAGGCGGTGCGGGGCTCCCTGCTTCCACACCATGGGTTTGCTTGGATATCGTTGCCGAAATGGTAGAATGGAAGGGCTTACAGCTTGTGGGGCCTTGTTCTTTTGCCTGTGCAACGTGCGATTGCACACTTTCGTTTGGTACCTCCACTCCACCACATTCACTTCCTCACTCTCGTTATTACTTCCATCCGCGCCGTGTGCCGACACGGAATCACAACGCCCGAACATGCGAGGAATCGAGATGAATGAAACATTACCGGATCCGCAGCAGCAGGCTGCCGAGAATCCGGAAGAAGAACATCTGGACGAGGCCGATGGCCGTCGTTTTCTGCTTTTTCAGGTGATGCCCAGCTGGCTGACCAGTTTCCTGGTTCACATCATCTTGATCATCGTGCTGGCCATTGCCGCCTGGCAGATTCCTGGCAAAACGATGGTCAGTCTGGAATCCGGCGAAGCGACGACGGATGTCACGGCGTTTGAGGATCTGAGTTTCGACATGGAAGAATCCTCCGACATGCTCGAGCAGAATTCGGAAGTGGAAAACACCAACGAGGAAGAACTGATCGAAACGGTCGAGTACACCGAGATCGAGGAAGAATACGAAGCCGAGATGCCTTCGTTGATGGAACCGACCGATAACTTCGGCGCGGTGGAAGAAGAAGCCACCCAGCCGACTGGCGTGATGCCGGGTGGCTCGGGTCAGCTCTCCGGTCGCAGCGAATCGGAACGCATGAAACATGTGCGGCAAAATGGTGGCAACGCCGCCAGTGAAAACGCCGTCAAGCTGGCCCTGGAATGGCTGGCCGCCCACCAGTTGCCCAACGGCAGCTGGAACTTCGATCACCGGCTGGCCCCCGGCGCGCCCCTGTCGCCCAATCCGGGCGACTTTACCGAAGCCCCCAACGCTGCCACGTCGATGGCCCTGCTGTGTTTCCTGGGGGCCGGGCAAACGCACGTCGAAGGCGATTACAAGGACGTCGTGGAAAAGGGACTGGCCTTTTTGCTGAACAACGGAGTCCGCACGCGGCACGGTTTGACTTTCGAAGAAGATCAGGGCGGTTTGTACAACCACGGTCTGGCCGCCATTGCCCTCTGCGAAACCTACGCCATGACCGACGATATCCGCTTTGCCGCGCCCGCCCAGGAAGCGTTGCGTTACATCGAATATTCGCAGGACCCGATCGGTGGCGGCTGGCGTTACGAACCCAAACAGGCCGGCGACACCTCGGCCGTCGGCTGGCAGATCATGGCGCTCAAGTCGGCGCACATGTGCGGTCTGGAAGTCGACCCGGATGTGATCCGCATGGCACGGCGGTTTCTGAATTTCGTGTCGACCGAAAGCGGCACGTTTTACGGCTACACGCATCCGGTCGAGGAGCGACCACCCCGCAAGGGCGTGACGTCCGTCGGTCTGTTGAGCCAGATGTATCTGGGCTGGACCAAAGACAATCCGGCGCTGACGGCCGGCGTGAAATGGATCGGCGAACGGGGTCCCCACGTCGGGGACTGGAAACCGGACATGACGTCCCTGAGTGAAGCCGAAAAGCCCCGTTTCCGCTGCGGCATGTACTACAACTACTACGCGACGCAATTGATGCGGCAGTACGGCGGCGAGAAATGGGACAAATGGAATATGGAAATGCGCGATTTTCTGATCGCCACCCAGGCCACCCAGGGCGGTTCCAAAGGCAGCTGGTTTTTCCAGGACCCCGACGAAGGCGGTTACATTCACGGTGGCCGGCTGTACGCCACCACCCTGGCCTGCATGACGCTGGAAGTCTACTACCGCTATCTGCCCCTGTACGACGACGAGCAAACCTCCGAAGCCGAGTTCGAACTCGACTAGATCGCTTAAAACCCCAATCTGGTATTTAGTCGTAGACGAGGTCACGAGTCCTTCCCCGTTTACCCTGCAAAACAGGACTCGTAGCCTCGTTCACTACGTTTTACAAAATGGCTCCTCGGAAGTCTGGCGCTACGCCCGGGGCTCTCGCCTTATCAGCCTGGAACCAGGCACGCGGCGGCTGCGTATTTGAACTGGTCCATGCCTTGACGCAAAATAGAGAAGGAAGCCTTGCCGCCGTCTTTCCCGTCAACTTTTCAGGTAACTTCATTGGCACCCATTCGTCCTGCAGTGCGATTGACCACGATCCTTGCGGGACTGATCTGTTCGCTGACTCCTGCCGTGCCGGCCCTCGCACAACCGGCGGGCGGGGGGGCGACGTTCCGTGTGTTGCATTCGCTGGGCGACCAGAACCGTGTACAGACCGGCATGATTCGCAACGTCCTGCTACTCAGCGACGGGACGCAGGCGTTGACGTGCGGCACCGATGGCTGCGTGTGCTTGTGGGACATCGACCGTCAAACGATTATTCGACGCTTTGCCGATGAAGATTCCATCATCGCCTACTGCATGGCATTGACCGCCGATGAGAAACGCCTGATTACGGCAGGGCAGGGCCAGCGTGTCCA
>CAMYKF010000002.1 GCA_947258905.1 uncultured Pirellulaceae bacterium
CTTTTTAAGCTGCTGCTTATACTGAGGTAACAACGTACTCATACTTCATCCCCTGGTTTTCCCCGGTCCGGAGCTTAACATGAATCACGGTCCTCACGATCATCTATCCCAGGTATTTCATCTGGATGTTACTCCGTCATCTGGCGAAGCAACTGGAACACCTGCGCAACCTGGCAACGAAGTCGTTGATCTGTTGCGGCAACTGGTCGTCGGTCAGGATCGCCAGAATGAATTGCTGGAGGATATGGTGGACCAGATGAACGCGGGACAGCGGCAACGGGCTGCTGAACTGGGACAATGGAAAGAAGCCAATCCCTTGCTGGCCCGTCGTTGCCGCGCGGCTGCTGAAGCACTGGGCCAGGTGCAAACGGAATTCCTGGAAAGTCTGACTTATGAAGTCAATGACAACTACGAAGCGATGATGGACGGCGAATTCGTGCTGAATGAATTTGTTGACCGCTTCGGGCCGCGACTGGCCCACCTGAACGGCGTGCTGCAACTGCTGACTCAGCTCAGTTCCGTTCCTGCCGCACCCGGCCATCACTCCTGATTGCAACGCGGCTGATATTCAATCCATGATCGCCGAGGCGTTGTCCTCGGTTTTTTTTATGCCGTTGCCATGTCCTCACAGGTTCCCAATCGGCAATACGAACTGTGCACCTGCGTGACGCCCGACGAGGTCAAGTTGCACGGCATGTACCAGGCCGCCGACAGTCCCCCCTCTTCCACTCTGGATGCCGCCCTGGTGCTGCATGGACTGGGCAGCAATTTCTACAGTTCGACGCTGAATTTGCGACTGGCGGACGCCCTGATCGAACTCGGAATCCCGGTCGTGCTGGGCAATACACGCGGCCACGACGGGATCAGCATGAACCCGGTCAGCGGCCGGGCGCAAACGATCGGAGCGGCGTACGAAATCATCGACGATTGCCGTCACGATATCGCCGGCTGGGTGAACTGGCTGGCTGGTCGCAAGGGTCACGCGCGGGTTGCCCTGGTGGGACACAGTCTGGGCGCCATCAAGTCGTTGTACGCCGAGGGCTGCGATCCACAGGTCAACGTGTCAGCCATTGTTGGGCTGTCAGCCACGCGGTTGTGCCACGGGAAATTTCTCGAATCGCCCCGCGCGGATGACTTTCGCAAGTGGTACCGTCTGGCCGCTGACATGGTCGAACAGGGCAGGGGACAGGAGTTGCTGCATGTCGATTTCCCGTTCCCTCTTCACATCAGCGCCCAGGCCTACACGGACAAGTACGGACCGGCAGACCGATACGACTGGTTGCCGCTGGCCGGTCGCATCGGGGTTCCCGTGCTGCTGATGTTCGGTGAACGCGAATTGCGCGACAACGCAGCGTTTCACGGACTGCGGGAAGAAGTGTCCACGGTCACCGGTCCGCTACCGAAATTAAGCGTTGAGATCATTGCCAGCGCCAATCACTACTACGCTGGCGTTCATCATCGCGCGACCGAGGCCATGCAACAGTGGATTGAGCGGAATTTCGCGGCGGATTGAGAGTCGAAACCACCGGCAGCCTGAAGCTCCCGTCAGCGACTCGACCCGCCGACATCACGGATTCTGCAACCATCCGTGGCGCAACATTCGCCTGAGCGCGATGATCCAGCCGGCGATAATCGACGCAGGTACGCCCAGCAACAAGGCAATACTCCAGGCAAATCCGGCCGACATCGATTCGCCGCCGCTTTGGGCCACCGCATTCTTGCAGTTCGGACAGGCTGCGACCTCGCTCGCCAGACAGGCAAGAATCAGCATCGTCGCGAGCATGATCAGGATTTGCTTCATAATGTCAGTACCCTGGCCGTCTCGTTCAGCGGGGGAAACCACCAGTAAATAAAAAGATAAACCAGCACGCCGGTGATGGATACATAGACCCAGACGGGAAAGGTCCAGCGAGCAATCTTCCTGTGCTTCTCCCGTCGGTCAGTCAGCCCAAGAAAGATGGTGATCACGGTAAGAAAGGGCAGGGTAGCGGCCAGAATAATATGCGGAAACAGGATGGCGCGATACAGCCACGCGAATACCGGCTGGTAATCTTCGGCCGGGAAATGTTTGCTGCCAGCGTTTGCATGATACAGGGTGTAACAGGCCAGAAACGCCATCGAAACGGCGAACGCCGACAACATACAGCGAACATGAGCCACTTCCCGCCCCCTTTTGATCATCACAAATCCGGCGATCAGCAGGCAAGTCGCGATCAGGTTCAATGATGCATTGACGTGCGGCAGGTACTGGATCATGCGGCTAGTTACTCTCGGTCACAGGCGTTGTGATCAGCGTCGGATCAGCGGCTGGAACCGCTTCCCTATTCAGCTGATCGATCAGTTCGAGCAAGACTTCCTTTTGGCCGTCCACCTGCCAGTTCAGTCGACCGCGCACATTCCCCCAGCGATCGACGACGACCAGCAATGTGGAGTGATGTTCGCCGTGTACCGGGATACCCAGGAACTCGCTGCCCACCCGCTGGATGTATTCCGGTAAACCCGTCAGGAAAACCCAGTCCTCCCCGGCGCCCAGGTCCCGCGCATATTGGCGCAGCACAGCGGGCTGATCGTATTCAGGATCGGTCGAGATGCTGACCAGTCGTGCACCACGGCCCACGATGTCCGGTTGCAGCTTTGCCAGAAACGCATTTTGTTGCGGGCAAATTGTGCCACAACGCGTGAAAAAGAAACTGCCGATCCATACCTGTCCGGTCAGATCGCGCGAATAGAATGGCTGGTCGTTTTGATCGGTCAACTGAAAATCAAACAACCACGGCACCGGTGCGTTGGTGGCGTTGCGTTGGGCGTGAGCCAAACTTGCCATTACGTTGCGTGTGCGAATGTTTCCTTCCAGCGGCGGCCCGGTTTCGTCGAGCACCTGCCGCGCTACCTCCGCAAATCGTTTCATCTCCTGGGCATCGTCCCACGTAAAACGGTCGCGGAACCGGCCCCAGCGATCGATCAGAAAGATGTCGCCCGTGTGATTGATCCCGTCGACCACGACGTTTAGTTGCTGGGTGCCAATCTGCTGAATCGTGTTCCGCTGGCCTTTTTGCTCAGTCATCATCAGCCATTTGTCGGGATTGCTGTTGAAGTCCTCAAAGTAATCACGCATCACCTCGGGCGTATCAACTTTGGGTTCGACCGACAGTCCGATGAAGGTCAACTCGGTATCCTCGAAACGGTTGACCAGGCGGGCGATTTGCCGATTGAGGTCGCGGCAGATCGTGGGGCAGTTGGTGAAGAAGAAACTCAGCACATACGGCTTGCCGGCCAGCGAACGGCTGTCAAACGTTTCACCGCTTTTCTCGGTCAGTTCAAACGGTGGAATATGCGGCAATCGTTTCCAGGCGATATCGGCAAAGGCCCGGCCATCGTGCCCGGGCAGCGTTTGGGCCGCCGGCTGTTGACCACCGCCCCGCCCGGCATTGTTGAATACCCAGATGGCACCCACGATCAGCACCGCCGCCCACAAGGCAAATCCCATTTTTCGGATCGACGTCGAATTACTCATGATTCCCTATTTGCTTCGTTGATTGCGTTCGCGTTTTTTCCATGGTTGGACCGTGGACCGACATATGCCGGCAACCCACAAGGCATTCATCAGAAGTAAATTAGCCAAAAAATCAACAGCCATACAAAATCGACAAACTGCCAGTACATGCAGGCGACATACAGTGCCGGACTACGCTTCACGGTAAGCTTGCGGGGCAAATACCACAGGAACACGAGTAGTCCGGCAATCACGTGCAGGGCGTGAACACCTGTCAACAGCAGATACATGCTCATCCATTGCTGGCCATTGGTGATCACAACAGGCAATTGCAGATCGTATTTTTCGTTGAGTCCGATATCCTCATCGGCCGACACGACTTCCGTCTCCGCTTCGCGTGCGGCTTCCTTCAGACGGTTAGAAAGGACTTCCGGTTTGTCCGTGCGAAAATATTCGCCTGAATCGTCCAGGGGCTGAATGTCATTGAGTATATGGCAGATGCGTCCGATCAGCGGGCGGATGTTGGCCAGAATTCGCTTTTGTTCGACTTCCAGTTCCGTCGCCTGCCGGTTTTTGGCATCCAGCCATTGTTGTTTTTCTTCCAACGATTGCTGGTCGTCACTGCCATCGGGATTCAGCAGTTGCATTTGCTGAATTTCCTTTTCCATTTTAATGACTTGTTCCTTGACAAGCCGTCGTCTCGCCTCGACGAGTTCCAGTCGTTCGGCGTCGCGGGCCAGCCGCCGCTCCAGCTCCCGCATTTCCGGTTCGAGAATTTCCTCGATACGGCGTGACGTATCGTCGTGCCGCATGATCTGGTGGGCCATCAGGTTCATGGACAGTGTCGCATACCAGCTGTCGTCGCTGGTGCCAGCCACACGCGCCGTGAATTCGGCCATGTGTTCCTTCAGGTCGTACAGCATTAACAAACGATTCTGTTCCTCTGCCGACAGGGGATTGTCTGAATCTGCGCGGCGTTCCAGGTTGCCGATGTCATTTTTCAGTCGCTGTTTGACGGCCGACACATACTTGTAGTCTGCCTGACTGTAAATTTGTTGCTGGCCCGGGACAGGCATCAGGCCCACCCGGTATTTCTGGTAGTACTCCCATCCCTTGATGCCCAGGAATGCCAGTCCCAGAGTGATCGTCAGGATCAGCCACAACCTGGCGGTCATCGGTTTGCCGTCGCGTGCGGCGTTGTACATGGCCCATGCGGACAGTCCGGAGAACACCAGGAGCAGGGTATTAATGATGCCGGCCAGCATCGATACATGCATATCAGACGGACTCGGCCAGCCCGTGCCGATCGCCGACAACCGGAAAATCAGAAAGCTGCCGATTAGCGCCGCGAACAGCATGAATTCGGTGGAAATAAAAATCCACATGCCCAGCTGACCAGCGCTAACGCGGCGTTCCGGCCCGCTGGCAGTTTCGGTATTGGGCATGTCCGAAGCGTTCATCGGCGGGTTCAATGCTGGATCATCGAGGCGATGGACAGCACCACAAGGTAAACGGGCAGATACAGCAACGATACACGGAACAGACTGCGGGCCCGCTCATCATCAACTTGCCGCGCGAATTGAATCGAGGCATACAGGTACCAGATCCCGGGCGCGATCGCCGCGACCAACAAGACCCAGTCGGCCAGTTGCTGCGGCCACAGCGTCACCAGCGAAACCGGAATCAAGATGACGGCAAACACAATCGCATGCCAGGCCACGAGTCGCTCTGATCGATCCACGGTCGACGCCATTTTGACGGCGGCCCGTTCGTAGTCATCGCGATACAACCAGGCGATGGCCATGAAATGCGGGAATTGCCAGATATACAAAACGGCAAACAGCCAGAAAGCCGGCCACTTGATGACGCCGCTGGCGACCGCCGTGCTGCCGACCAGGACAGGCATCGCTCCGGCCACGGCACCGACGTAGGTATTTAACCAGGTAAATCGTTTTAGCGGAGTATAGATCCACACGTAGATCACCCAGCTGGCGCCGGCCACGGCGGCCGTCTGCCAATTGACCAGGGCCAGCAACCATGCCAGGCCGATGCCAAACGTGACCGCTCCGAATACCGCGACTTGCAGCGATGTAAGCCGCAGATCAGGCAAAGGCCGTTGGGCGGTCCGCGGCATCATCCAGTCTACATAACGCTCCAGATACTGATTTAATGCGCAGCCGCTGGCCGACACCAGCAACAATCCAATCATGGCGTGCACGACTTTCCAGACATCGGCGGTCCCTCCAGCCGGTACTGAAATCAACGCCGCGACCGCAACCGTCAGCAATACCATGACCGAGATTCTCGGCTTGGACAGCTCGACGTATTCACGCCAGACAGATTGGCTGGAGGAAGCTTCAGACATGGTCTTGCTGGTCATCCAGTCACCTCAATCGAACGATCGGCCATGACAGGCGAACCAGATATGGTGACAGGGAGGGAACGGCAGGCGACAAACGCCAATGATGCTGAATTCGGGGAGTCACGGCCGGATTCTACCACCCGCATGCCCGTCCCCAAAGTTAACCGGGATACGGCCCCCCCGGTCCCCGGAGGATTCCCGGTCAGGCAAGCGACGGCTCGATACAACAGACGGCATCTCATGCGGACACCTCCTGACCCGGCTGCGCCGCGTGCTGGGGCCAAAAATCGGCTTCGTTTCCGGGGTGGCTGTATTCGTACGGCCCGCGGTGGACCGTCGGTATTTCGGCAAAGTTGCCGTGGGGCGGAGGTGACGCGGCGGCCCATTCCAGCGTATTGGATTGCCAGTCATTTTGCTCGGCGCGTTTGCCCGCCAACAGGCTGTACACAAAATTCCACACGAAAATCAACTGCGCAGCGGCCAGTGCAAATGCACACCAGGTAATAAAGCGGTTCATGGGCAACAGGTCGGCAAACTGTTCCAGCTGGTAGGGATCAGCGTATCGCCGCGGGAATCCGCGCCAGCCCAAAATGTGCATGGGAAAGAACGTGCCGTTCAAAAAGATGAAAGTCAGCAGAAAATGCAGCTTGCCCAGCCCCGCATTCATCTGGCGGCCGAACATTTTCGGGAACCAGTAATAGATCGCTGCAAACACGGCCATGATCGTGCCGGCAAACAGCACATAGTGGAAATGGGCCACGATGTAGTACGTGTCATGCACGAACTCGTCCACCGTATTGGACGCCATGAGGATGCCGGACAATCCGCCAAGAATGAACATGGAAACAAAGGAAACCGCAAACAGCATGGGCACCGTGAAGTGAATCCGGCCGCCCCACAGCGTGGCCAGCCAGTTAAACACTTTAACACTGCTGGGCAAGGCAATCAGCATGGTGGACACCATGAACACCGTGCCCATCAGGGGATTCATCCCCGAGACGAACATGTGATGTCCCCACACCAGAAAGCCCATGAAGGCAATGGCGCAGACGGAATAGACCATCGGACGGTAGCCAAACAGCGGCTTGCGGGAAAAACAACTGATAATGTCAGAGACCATACCCATTGCCGGCAGGATCATGATGTACACGGCTGGATGTGAGTAGAACCAGAACAGGTGTTGCCACAACAAGGGCTGGCCCGCGCCGCCCACCGTCTCGACTCCGTTGATCATCATTTGACCCGGCACAAAAAAACCGGTGCCGATATGACGATCCAGCAACTGCATAATTAACGCAGCGGTTAGCACCGGCAGGGCCAGCGCTTGCAGAATCGCCGTGACCAGCATGCCCCAAATCGTCATGGGCAGCCGCATCAGGTTCAGTCCCGGTGCCCGCATGAACAGGATGGTGGAGATGTAGTTGATCGAACCGAGCAAACTCGATACGCCCACCAGCAACAGACTGATTAGCCACAGCGATTGGGCCCAGCCGCTGCCAGGAGCTGCTTCCCACACTGCCGCCAGTGGCGGATAGGCCGTCCAGCCAGCCGCCGGTCCAAACCCTGGTGCCAGGAAAGCCAGCAGCAGTGCCGCAAAAGCCGGCCACATCAGCCAGTAACTGACCATGTTAATTCTCGGAAACGCCATGTCTGGCGCGCCAATCATTAACGGGATCAGGAAATTGCCAAAAGCACCCAGCAAGATCGGGATCACGACGAAAAAGATCATGATCGTCGCGTGCATCGTGAACAGC
>CAMYKF010000003.1 GCA_947258905.1 uncultured Pirellulaceae bacterium
GTTGCGCAGCGGCGCGCTGGCCGGCAGCCTGCTGGCCCAGATGCCTGCCTGGAAACTCATCGACCCGCTGATCGTCTTTGGCTATATGCGCGACGACGAGGATGACGAATCCGTCGAGGATATTATCGACGGTGTTCCGCAGGAATCCAGCGATAACGATTCACCTGCACAAGATATTACCAACCAAGACTAAACCCTTTTTTGAATCTGGAATCATGACCAAGAAGATTTCCCTCGCAACTCGTTTCTGGCGCATCATATTATGGCCGGGCAAGTTTCTGAAGACGCGCACTCGTTTGTCGATTGTGCAGGCGCTGGGTGTTTTGTCGCTCGTCCTGTTGTCGCAGGCGTTTAATCTGATCCCCAGCCGCAACGACGTGAAGATGAAATCCCGCGGGCTGCAAACGGAAACGCTGGCCCTCAGCGGCACGGCGCTGGCCACGGTCACACGCGACACCGCCGTGTTTCGTGACATGCTGGAAAACGTGGTCAAGCGAGATGCCAATTTGGTTTCAGCCGGTTTTCGCAACAGTAGTGGCAAGTTACGAGTGGATGTCGGCAATCACGCGGAAAACTGGGTGGCACCGAGGAACGGAGAGTCCAACGATCGTTTCATGTTTGTACCGATCTTTCGACATGATGAACAAATCGGTCAACTGGAGTTGTGCCACAAACCGCTGATGAGCATCGCCGGCTGGTTTCGTTCCGACGTGGCCCGTCTGGCCCTGTTTATCGCGCTGGGTTCATTCATCCTGTTTAACATTATCCTGTACCGGTTTATCAAGCAGCTGGACCCCAGCGGCGCCGTGCCGCGTCGCGTCCGCGAGGCATTGGACAATCTGGCTGAAGGACTCCTGATCATCGACGACCAGGATACGATCATGTTGTCCAACAGCATGTTTGCCGGGCTGGTCGGTATCGACTCCGACAAATTGATTGGCCAGAACCTGACCGATTTTCCGTGGGAAGACCGGGATGAAATCCAGAGACTGCTGCCATGGCATGCTGCCGTCCAGCTGCAGCAGCCGGTGCTGGACAAGCACATGCAAATCGTCGATCGCGACGGCTTGTTGAGAACGTTCAGCGTATCGGCTTCGCCCGTGATTCAGGGCGACCAGTGCCGCGGTGTCATGGTGACCTTTGACGATATTACCGTTTTGGAAGAGCACAAGCAGGAACTGATTGCTGCCCGCAAGGCTGCCGACGAGGCCAACGAGGCCAAATCGAATTTCCTGTCACGCATGAGTCACGAAATTCGTACGCCGATGAACGCGATTATCGGTTACACCGACATTCTGCGACAGGGCGATTCCAACCAGGAAGACCAGCAACAGTACCTGGCCACCATTCATACCAGTGGCGAACATCTGCTGACACTGATCAACGACATATTGGATCTGTCGAAGATCGAGGCCGGGCAGATGTCAGTGGAACATCGCAACTGCGAACTGGTTCCGATCCTCAGCAACGTGATTGAAACGCTGAAGATGAAGGCCAGCGAAAGAAATCTGTATCTTGATCTGGAAATCGAAGGAACCATCCCCGACCGGATTACTTCGGACGACACGCGGCTGCGTCAGATCCTCATCAACACCGTAGGCAACGCCATCAAGTTCACCAGCAAGGGCGGTGTCAAGCTGATTGCCCGCATGACGCCGGGTGATCGCGGGCTGATGCAGTTTGATGTGGCCGATACCGGTGTGGGTATCCCGCAACATGCGCTGGCCACCATTTTCGACCCCTTCAGCCAGGCCGACAGTACCGTGACCCGCAAGTTTGGCGGGACCGGGCTGGGGCTGGCGATCAGCAAACAGTTATCCGAGTCGCTGGGCGGAGGCATTGCCGTTCGCAGTAAGCAAAACGTGGGGACCGTGTTCACGATCACGATCAATCCCGGCGAACTGGAAGACGTCATCTGGTTGTCCGCTGACGATCTGGCTGCGGAGAACAAGAAGCAGGTCGAGAAGAAGAAATCGGAATCCAGACAGTTCGAGCGTGGACATATTCTGGTGGTCGACGATGCCGAGGCCAACCGCGGTCTGGCGGGCGTTATGCTGCGTCGGCTCGGACTGACTTTCGATATGGCAGAAAACGGTCTGGAAGCGATCGAACAGATTGCCAATCACCAGTACGACGTCGTGTTGATGGACATCAACATGCCCGTCATGGATGGTCTGACCGCTACCGGGAAACTGCGCAAAGCAGGATGCCAGTTGCCGATCGTGGCGTTGACGGCCATGGTTATCCAGGAAGAACGCAAACGCTGTTTGGACGGCGGCTGCAGCGGATTCCTGCCCAAACCGGTTCGCATGGAGGCCCTGACCGCCATGCTGGCCAATTACCTGCCGCTGGCCGAGGGAGCGACATTGCCCGAGCCGCCGGTCGCGGTTGCAACTTCGCCGGCTCCCGCCAGCGAGGTCAATGATACCGTGCAGGTAAACGTTGACGCGGACGATGGCGGTTCCATCGAGAGCGGACTGGCGGCAACGCTGGCCAGCCTGGGCATTGACATGAGCGAGGAACTGGCCGACGACGCAACGTTATCCAGCAACACAGTCGATGCCGGGCCACTGGTGGTGCCCGATGTCGTCCATTCATCGTTGCCCATCGAGGATGAAGAGATGTACGAAATCGTCAACGGGTTTGTAAATCGCTTGCGGGAACGTCTGCCCCGATTCCGGCAATTATGGGAATCGCGGGACATCGAGACCTTGCAGGATCAAGCGCACTGGCTGGCCGGAGCGTCGGCGACGGTGGGTCTGGACCACTTCGTTTTGCCGGCACGGGAAATCGAGTACTCGGATTGCAGCAATGAACAGCGAACCAGCGACCTGATTCACCACATCGAGCAATTGAATACACGCATCGAGTTGCCTTCGGTGTGCGAATGAGTTTGGCAGGGGGAGGGTGGTTTATTTGCCAATTTTCGCCAATTGCCTGCCATCCCCTCCCCGGCCGCTGCGCGTCCGACCCTCCCGAGGGAGGGGTGTGGGCATTGCCCAGGTTACCCCACCAGTTCCTCGATCAGGTGTTGTAATTCGCGACGGCGAATGGGTTTGCTGAGATAGTCATCCATGCCGGCTTGCAGGCATTTTTCGCGGTCGCCTTTCATGGCCTGGGCGGTGATGGCCACGATGGGAATATGCTCGCCCGATGCCTGTTCGCGTTGCCGGATAGCCCGGGTCGCTTCCAGACCATCCATTACCGGCATCAGCACGTCCATCAGGATCAGATCGAAGTCGTTAACAGGATCATCCAGCATGGACAGCGCTTCGCGACCGTTGTTGGCGATGGCGACGGTGTGACCCCAGCGATTGAGCATGGCAAACGCGAATTTCTGGTTGGCCAAGCCGTCTTCCACCAGCAGGATGTGGATGCCGCCGGAGCGTGTTTCCGCGGGTTCCTCGCCGGTTTCCGCTTCGCCGATATCGGCCACGTCATCGGCTTTGCGGCGGGCCACGGATTGCTTGATGGCGGCGATCAGTGCGGACTGCTTCAGCGGCTTGATCAGGCAGGCATCGACTCCCAGTTCTTCCAGTCGCTGTCGATCGCTTTGGGCCTTGCTGCCCATCAGCGCGATAATGCCGGTGTCCTTTAATTCGGGACGTCCGCGGATCATCTCGACGAGTACCACGCTGTCGCGTAAATCGGTCAAAACCAGTTGTTGCGTGTCGGCTGGTCGGGAACGATTGCCCAGTCGGGATACAGCATCGTGACCCGATTCCGCGCTGCTGACCTGCATGTGCAGTTTTGCAAGTGTCTGTTCCAGCACACTGCGATGTCGCGGATTCTCTGCGACGACCAAAATGTGCTGGTTGACCAGTTCGGGGTGGGGAGGCGGAGTGTCGATGCCGAATTGAGCAGTGAAATGAAACGTGCTGCCGGGCAAATCAGAATTGTTTTCAACCCAGATATTGCCGCCCAGCAAATCCACGAGCCTGGCCGAGATGGTCAGCCCCAGTCCAGTGCCGCCGTATTCCCGGGTCGTCGACATGTCGACCTGGGTAAAGGCGTCGAAAATGGAATCCAGTTTTTCAGCTGGAATGCCGATGCCCGTGTCACGCACGGCAAAATGCAGCATCAATCCCTGCGGTGTTGGTTGTTCGACGGCCACGACCGTCGTGATGCCGCCCTGATTGGTAAACTTGATGGCATTGCCAATCAGATTAACGAGTACCTGACGCAGGCGTGTGGCGTCGCCGCGAAGACTGTCGGGGACATCCTCGGCCACTTGCCAGTTCAGTTTAACGCCCTTGGCTTCGGCCCGTACTTCGAGCGGTCGAACGGTGTCGGCCACGCATTGACGCAGCGAGAACGTTGTCTCCTCCAGTTCCATCTTGCCGGCTTCGATTTTGGAGAAGTCGAGGATCTGGTTGATAATGTCCATCAGGGCTTCGCCCGATTCCAGCACGGTGTTCAGGTGTTCGCGTTGCGTGCCGGTTAACGCCGTGTCGAGAACCAGTTCGGTCATGCCGATCAGGGCGTTCATGGGCGTCCGAATTTCGTGGCTGATATTGGTGAGGAATTCGGATTTCATACGGTCGGAATCTTCCGCCTTTTGCCGCGCCGCCTTCATTTCCTCTTCGACGCGTTTGCGTTCAAAGAAAGTGGGAATCTGGTAGGAGACCGGATGCTGCCGGTGCTCGGGCATATACTCGTCCAGGTATTCGCGGATGCGATGCGGCGGCGCCATGATGAACGTGCAGCGGTCGTCGCCGGCTGCCTTGCAGGTAATTTCGACCGCCGTCAGATCGACGCCAAAACTCTGTTCGCACCAGCCGGATGAATAGCCGGCGTTCATGATGCACACCGGATGATCCGATGACTGCCCCGCTTTCAACCACGCATCGGCTTCAAAGGAGAAGGGATGGTCGTACTTGATGAAGTAGTTCTCGTCGGGACTGGGAGAACTGACGTCGTCGATATCCACGAAGGCCCAGCCGGCGTAGGCGAAATGCACGGGTCCGGTGGAAAGCCGGGCAATCGGATCGGTCACACCCATCTTTTCGTGGAATTTGCGGGCGTCTTCCATGCCAAGTACATGCGCAATATCGAACAGAAAGCTGCGTCCGATCGCCATCGCTTCCTGTTCACCCTGATCGGCGTACAGATTCCGGATCGTATTCAGGAAATCCACGGACAGGGACGATGCCCGCATCAGGACATATCGTTCCCCACTGATCTTGATGGTGGCATGGGTGGGATCGGTGGTGACATCCGAGAAGTAGCTGGCCACGATCTGTTCAGCCTGGTTGAACAGGTCCTGCATGGCGTCGGGCACGCGCACGGTGGCGCCGCTGGCTGGCCATAATCCGGCGTGCTCGCGCAGTCGGGCGACTTCCGCTTCCAGCTGCCTGCAACGTTCCTGCAGTTCACGTTCCCGATCCACATTGCTCATAAGCCTATGATAATGGCGCTGCGTTCAGTTTGCGAATCGCCAAATCATGCATGACGTAAGGGCAATTACGACCCGGGACGACGCGAGGAAACATCAGGCTTTCGTTGATTTTGGTTAATCTGGATAATAAGATTGTTCCAGCCAGTGCCAGGTCCAATTTTCCCCATCAGGCGAGCGCATGCTGCGGGCACCGGATATTGCAAACGACATTCAACGTGTGGCGACGCTGCACGCCTTGAAGGTCCTCGATACGCCTCCCGAAGACCGCTTCGACCGGATTACCCGTCTGGCCGCCGAGTATTTTCAGGTTCCCATCGCGCTGGTCAGTCTGGTGGATGCCAACCGACAGTGGTTCAAGTCCTGTTACGGGCTGGATGCCACCGAGACAGGCCGCGACATCTCGTTTTGCGGTCACGCGATTGTCGAGGATGAAACGTTTGTAATCAAGAATGCGCTGCAGGATCAGCGTTTTGCCGACAATCCGCTGGTCACCGGCGAGCCGCATATCAGGTTTTATGCCGGGCAACCCCTGAAGGTTGACGGCCAGCTGGTCGGTACCCTGTGCCTGATCGATCGCGAGCCGCGCGAGTTTGGCATGCACCAGCAGCAGGTGCTGCGCGATCTGGCCAAAATGGCGGAAACCGAACTCAACCTCGTTAACCTGGCCGACTTGCATCAAAAGCTGATCGAATCGCGAGCTCACGAGAAGAAGCTGGAAAGGGAACGTGACCGTATCTTCAGCAATTCCCTGGATTTTCAATGCGTGGCCAGTATGGAAGGCCGCTTCGAACGTATCAATCCCGTGTTCTCGAAAACGCTGGGATACAGCGACGAGGAAATACTCGCCACGCCCTTTATGGATTTTATCCATCCCGACGATCGCACGCGAACGATCACCGCACTGGAGAAACTGGCCCGGGGCAGCGATGTCGTGCAGTTTGAAAACCGGTATCGCTGCAAGGATGGCAGTTATCGCTGGCTGGCCTGGAACTTTCCCGCGCCGTCGGCCGACGGGCTGCTGTATGCCGTGGCCCGTGACGTGACGCGGAAAAAGAAGATACTCAAGGCATTGCAGGAAAGCGAAGCACGATTCAAGACTCTGGTGGAACATTCGCCGGAAGCCATCGTGCTGATGGATCTGGAATCGAAAACGTTTGTCGATGCCAACAGCAATGCCGAGGACCTGTTCGGGATGGATCGGGAAACCCTGTTGAACACCGGGCCCGTTCAGCTCAGCCCGCCGCTTCAGGAAGACGGCCGTTCGTCAGTGGAAGTTGCTGAACAAAAGATCGCCGAGGCACTCAGCGGTCATGCCGCCGTGTTCGACTGGCAACACCTGCGTTCTGATGGAACGGTCGTTCCCTGCGAAGTGCGTCTGGTATCCCTGCCGGGCAAGCCGCCCACGGTGAGAGCCAGCATTACGGATGTCAGCTGGAGGAAGCAGATCGAGGAAGATTTGCGGCGTGCCAAAGACGCCGCTGAATCCGCCAGTCGCGCCAAAAGCGATTTTCTGGCCAATATGAGTCACGAAATTCGTACACCCATGAACGCCGTCATCGGCATGACCGAGATGCTGCTGGACATGGATTTGACCGATGTGCAACGCGACTATATGAAAACCGTGCTGGAGTCTGCCGATTCGCTGATGACGATCATCAACGAAATCCTCGACTTTTCGAAAATCGAGGCGGGCAAGTTGCAACTGGAATCGCTGCCGTTTTCCCTGCGGGAATCGCTGGGCGATACGATGAAGTCGCTGGCGCTGCGAGCCCACTCGGCCGGCCTGGAACTGGCCTGGCACGTCAATGCCGACGTGCCTGATTTGCTGAAAGGTGATGCGGCGCGGCTGCGGCAAATTATCGTCAACCTGGTTGGCAACAGCATCAAGTTCACCGAACAGGGGGAAGTCGTTGTTGATGTCGAGCAGGTCAACGCGATTACCGACCCGGACTCCATCGAATTGCAGTTTTCGGTGGCGGACACGGGCATCGGCATTCCGGCCGATCGCGTGGACAAGATATTCGGAGCGTTCGACCAGGCGGATTCCTCCACAACCCGGCGGTATGGCGGAACCGGTCTGGGACTGGCCATTTGTTCGCGTCTGGTTGAGTTGATGCAGGGACGGGTCCGGGTGGAAAGCACCGAGGGCGAGGGCACCACGTTCTACTTTACCGCCCGATTC
>CAMYKF010000004.1 GCA_947258905.1 uncultured Pirellulaceae bacterium
ACATGCCTGACGATCGTGCGGCTGATGCGAATCGTGGCCTCATCGTTTTCACGGCGCAATTTCATGGCCAGCGGTTTCAGGTTGCCATCGGCGTCGGCCATGACGATGAACCCGCGATCCGTCTGGTGAAACAAACCGAACAGGCAGTCGAGCACGCGCGGCAGCACCGAGTCCAGAGCCATGGTCTTGCCAAGTGCCTGTGTAATCTCCATCAAAGCTTCCAGCTTGGCCTCGGGACTGGCCACCATCTTGTCGTGCTTGTGATGACTGGAGACATCCATCTGGGAGCGGATCGAGGACAGCTCGCTGCCGTCATCGGCTTCCAGCATGATGGAGCTGGCGAAATCCGAGTGGGTTTCCAGCGTCGGGCGTTGTGGAGCTATGCTGACCGATTCGTCCTGATAAAACGTAAACAACGCGTCACAGATACGAATCTGGTCGCCATTTAGCAGCCGGGTCGACTGCTGGATCATGCGGCGATTCAAAAAGGTGCCGTTGCGGCTCTTCAGGTCCTCGACGAGAAATTTGCCGTTTTTTTGCACCACCTGCGCATGTTTGCGACTGACCGACGGATCATCGACGACGATGCCGCAATCGGGGTGGCGTCCAATCACAACGGTTTCCTCGTTGAGATTGATCCGTTGTTCGACCTCGCCTGGGCCTTGTGACAACAAAAATGGCATGTCTGCTTACGTCTTACGTCTTACGTCTTATGCGCGGGGAGAAGGTCATGGACAACTGCACGCCGCCATCGGGCAGGAACCAGACCTGATTTTACCTTGTGAAAATTTTTCCGGCAACGAGCGCGCCGTTGCACGCTCGTTTTCCGGGCCAAGCCGGTCCTTGGTTGGCAGTGTTTCCGCTTGTTTTCGTTGCGGCCAGGCGTCCGGCGTGCGGATGCTTGTCAGTCCGATTTTGAATGTGTAATTTAGCGTTCTCGCCGGAACTGAACGCCACTCGGCCGCATTCGGCCGTTTGCAAGGAAAAGGAGTCACAGCATGCCGTTTGGAACCAATCAAGCCCGCAAGGGACTTTTCATCACTATCGACGCCAATATCGGTGCCGGCAAAACCAACGCCTGTCACGCGATTGCTTCGGCCGCCACGGCCTCGGGGTTCCCGGCTCGGGTGCTTGAGGAACCAACTCACCACCCCAAGTTCAACCATTTCCTTGAGCGTTACTACGAGGATTTGCGAACGGGACATAACACCGGCGGCGGTTTCGCCATGCAGATGTTCATGCTGTGCCAGCGTTACGAGCAGCACCGGCTGGCTGTGGAAACCGCCTGGGGCGAGCAGGGTCAGATCATCGTCCAGGACCGGCCGATTTACGGCGACACCGTATTCGCTACAACCGCCATGGAACGCGGGTTTATGACTTCCGAAGAGTACCACCTGTATGTGGATGTTTATCGCAACATGAGCCGGGATGTGATGCCGCCGGATATTTTCGTATTCCTTGATGTAGCGCCCGAGGAATGCTACGAACGAATGGCTTCGCGCGGTCGCTCGCAAGAGGTCGGCGTGCCGCTGGATTACCTGCAACAGCTGTACGACAATTATCAAAAACTGATCGGCGAAATGCGACGACGGGGCGTCCGCGTCCTGACCATCGACTGGAGCGAGTTCGGACCGCCGGTGGAAATCTGGAAAAACATTCAGGAGATGGCCGGCTCCGGGGATTCCTGGTACGAAAACCTGTCGTTCTCGCTGACCAAGGCGCCCGGCATACCGATCATGCCCGGCGAACAATCCTGATATCCACTGGTCCTTCGATGCGGTGCCGAGCGCTTGCATGGCGCTGGTGGCGTCGTTAGCCTTGTGACTGATCTCTGATGCCACCTGGCAGGAAAGGCTCGCCCGTGTCTGCTTCTCGCAACCTGCGATTGTTCGCATGTATTGTCATGGCCTGCTGCGCATGCGCTGCCCCGCACGCCAGCGCCCAGGAACCGGATATTTCCGTATTCACGATCCGCCTGGCCGATGGGCTGACGGACCAGCCGCTGGACGGCCGCTTGCTGCTGATGCTGTCCACCAGCGATGACAACGAACCCCGCTTTCAAATATCCGACCGCTACGATTCACAACAGATTTTTGGAATCGATGTTGAGGGCTGGGAACCCGGCCAATCGAGAACGTTTAATGCAAATGTTTTTGGGTTTCCTGCCGGGTCTCTGCGGGACGTGCCGTCCGGTCAGTACTACGTGCAAGCCTTGCTGCACAAATACGAGACCTTTCAAAGGGCCGACGGACATACCGTCAAACTGCCCATGGATCGCGGCGAAGGCCAGAAATGGAATCGCGCCCCCGGCAACCTGTATTCCACCCCTGTGCAAGTGGACTTTGATCCGGCAAACCAGTCCGGCTCGATCGAAATCATGCTCGATCAAGTCATTCCACCGATTGAACCACCCGCCGACACCGAATACGTCAAGCACATTCGCATCCAAAGCAAATTGTTGACGGAGTTCTGGGGGCGGCCCATGTATCTGGGAGCCCATGTCCTGCTGCCGCAGGGATTTCATGAACATCCCGATGCGCGATATCCGCTGGTGATAATGCACGGGCACTTTCCCGCCGACTTTCGCGGGTTTCGGCCCGAACCGCCTGATCCCGAGCTGGAACCCGAGTACAGTGCCCGATTCAACCTGGAGGGATACAACCGGATCGTGCAACAGGAGGCTCACAAGTTTTACAATTTGTGGACTGGCCCGGATTTCCCCCGCGTGTTGCTGGTTGAAATCCAGCATCCCAATCCGTATTACGACGATTCCTATGCCGTGAACTCGGCCAACCTGGGCCCCTATGGCGACGCCATTACCTATGAACTGGTCCCGGAAATTGAA
Source organism: uncultured Pirellulaceae bacterium (assembly GCA_947258905.1). GTDB lineage: Bacteria > Planctomycetota > Planctomycetia > Pirellulales > Pirellulaceae > CAJQPP01. The sequence goes on from CAMYKF010000004.1 coordinate 2,846, forward strand.
AGGCAATTTCGCGGCATCGGCGCCGGCTGGGCTCGCTGTTTGTATGGCGGCTCCACGGGTGGCTGGGAAGCACTGGCGGCTCAGGTCTTGTATCCAGACGAATACAATGCCTGCTATGCCGCGTGTCCCGACCCGATCGACTTTCGCGCCTATACAGTTGTCAACATCTACGAAGACGACAACGCTTACTTCGAGAAGGGCCATTTTGGCTACGTCGCGCGGCCCGGTCGACGCAATTACCTGGGTCACATCAGCTCGACATTGGAACAGATGAACCATCTGGAACTGGTACTGGGCAGCAAAGGTCGCTCGGGCCAGCAGTGGGATATCTGGCAAGCCGTTTACTCACCGTGCGCCGAGGATGGTTACCCAGCACCGATCTGGGACAAGAAAACCGGTGAGATCGATCGCGAAATAGCCGCATACTGGCGTGAGAACTACGACCTGACTCATATCCTGCAGCGGGATTGGGCCACGCTGGGGCCGAAATTGCAGGGCAAAATCAATATCTATGTCGGCGACATGGACAACTACTACCTGAACAACGCCGTCTATTTGACGGAACAGTTCTTGAAAAGCACCGCAAGTCCGGCTTACGGCGGCGAAGTCGACTATGGCGATCGCCAGGAACACTGCTGGAACGGCGACCATAACGAACCGAATGCGATTTCCCGATTACGTTATCACCAGATGTTTATTCCACGATTCGTCGAGCGCGCGTTGAAAACCGCGCCCGATGGTGCCGATGTCAGCAGCTGGCGATATTGACATGAGCGAAGAAGAACTCCGTTTGCGCTATCCGGCAGTCGTCGAGATTCCGGTGCAATGGGGCGAGCAGGATGGATTCGGACACGTCAACAACGCAGTGTTTGTACGCTGGTTCGAGTCCTCCCGGATTGAATACCTGCGATTGCTGGGAATATCGCTGAACACCGGGGGCGTGGGCCCCATTCTGGCGGCCGTCACCTGCAACTTTCGCTGCCAGGTCACCTATCCGGACAGCATCCTGATTGGCGCCCGCGTTTCGCAAATCGGCAACTCAAGTGTCGGCATGCATCACGCGGCGTGGAGTCGCCAGCAGGGAAAGATCGTGGCCGATGGTGATTCCACCGTTGTGATGTTTGATTACGAACTCCAGAAAAGCAGTCCGCTGGATCTGGCAACACGACAAGCCATCACCCGGTTGCAAGGCGAATTGGACGGCAAGGATGTCGACTAGAGGGCATTTCAAAACCGGATCTTGAAAGTTTGCAGTCCCGCCTTTAGGCGGCTAAAGGCCAATACTGCTCAATTGAGATTTACAAAATACGTGGCTTCCTCCACTAGAAGGGTGTTAAATCAACATCTAGTGCAAGGAAGCCACGATGAAAGCCAATGGAACGTCTGCGAAAAGTTCATTGAAAGTCACAATGCAACGAATCAAGGCGATCAAGCATACGCTTGGCCGCAGAAACCTGGAAGGTCATCTTCGTGACTCCATGGAGACGCGATACTGCAAGCGTGTTCCGATGGAGGTTGCAATTTGGTTCATCGTCGGCGTTGGAATGTTCTCTTCAGATGCCTACCGCCAGATCTTCCGATGGCTTACGCCATTGGGCACCGAGGTTCCCGGCAGCTCAACGCTGACGGAAGTTCGCAAACGCGTCGGATTCGAGTTGATTGAACGACTTTGCCATTGTGTAGTGAGACTCTTGGGAACAGCAAAAAACGGGGTAGGGTTTTATCAGGGCATGCGGCTGATGGGTGTCGATGGATTTACCGTCGACCTTTTCGATTCCAAAGAAAATCGCCAGGAGTTCGGTCGTCCCAAAAACGGCCGGTCCTATGGTCCCTTTCCGCAAGCTCGCTGTGTCGCCCTTGCCGAGCTGGGAACGCATGTCATCTGGCGGACAGCCATTGGAAGATACCTCGAAGGCGAGCAATCACTCTTCAGGAAACTCTTTCAGTTTCTTCGCGAAGGGATGCTGGTGTTGATGGATCGCAATTTCCTGTCGTTTGAAATTGCTGACGAAATCGTTGAGCGAAAAGGACAGTTCCTGATTCGTTGTAAAAGCAACCGCGTATTGCCTGTGTTCAAGCGTTTCAACGACGGGTCGTATTTATCACGCGTGTACGCCAGTCAGTACGATCAGCAGAAAGACCGCAACGGCATCGATGTTCGGGTGATCGAGTACACCCTGGATGAGCCAGACCGGGTTGGCTGTGGTGAACTTCATCGACTGGTGACATCCCTGCTAGATGACCAGAAGCACCCCGCCGACGAGCTGATTATGTTGTACCACCAACGATGGGAAGCAGAGTTGGCTTTCGACGAACTGAAAACACACTTGCGGGAACGCCCCGTTCTTCGAAGCCAACGGCCCGATGGCGTTCGTCAGGAAATTTTCGCGTTGTTAATCTCACATTTCATCATCCGCAAAATCGCCTTCGACGCGAGCTTGAAAGCCGGTGTCGTACCCACCAGAATTTCGTTTACGGCGACATTCAAGATCTTCCAAAGCAAGCTGGCTGAAGTAACGATCATCGGAAACGTCAAAAAGTGGTATCAGCTGATCGTCGATGAAGCAGCCAAGGAAGTCATCCCGCCAAGGACGGACCGAATCAATCCACGTGTTCTAAAGAAAACAACCAGCGCATGGACCAAAAAACGAGACAAACACCGGAAACCCAAACAACCCAGGACTGCATTTGAAGAATCGATCGTCATTCTCGTTTGAGCAGTATTGGGCTAAAGCCGGTACTACCAACAAGGTTTTGAAAGGGCTTCTGGTATTTCATCGCAGAGTTACATTTGACTCGTAGCCGGAGTTACAAAAACCTCGGGTACTGTCGAGGAATCCGCCCGAATTCCTGCGCATCCGGCTACGTTTGCACTGATGCAGTGAAAATCAATCGGTGATTCCGGTGCCGTTCGTATTTTGGACTTTGGCGCTGCCGATCTTGTCGGTGATCGTCACGTCGTGCCGTGGCAAAATCGTTCGCAAATCCAGCAGCAACTGGTCGTTTTGAATTCGGCCAAAGATGGCTGGCGTGCCGGTGCGTAACTGACGGGCAAATTCGTCGACCGTAATGTCGCGGGGTTCGATCGCGACACACCACGTCGGCAAATACTGGGTAGGTAACGAACCGCCGCCCAGTGTCGACGTGCTTTCTACCGGCTGAGCCGACTGGACCAGCGGCCCTCCCTGGATCTGTGCCGCAAGTCGCTCGGCACGCAGTTTGAGGTTGTCGAGGGACGTGGAAAGCATCAGCAACAGCGGAATCTTCTGCCGTGCCGCTTCCGGGTCCCGGTACAACCGCAAGGTCGCCGCGAGGGCTGCCAGTGTCAGTTTGTCGACCCGCATGGCGCGAGTCATGGGATGCTTCTTGATCTTTTCAATCCATTCCGAATCACCGGCAATGATGCCACACTGCGGGCCGCCCACCAGTTTGTCGCCACTGAACAACACGACTGACGCGCCCTGTTCAATACTGTCAAAGACGATGGGCTCGTCCGTCAAACCGAACTGCGAGAAATCAATCAGGGCTCCGGAACCAACATCGTCGATGACCGGCAATCGGTGCTTGTGGCCCAGCTTGACCAGATCGGGCAAAGGAACATCGTAAGTAAACCCGACGACCCGAAAGTTGCTGGGATGGACCCGCAAGATGGCGCCCGTATTCTCGTTGATCGCGTTCTCGTAATCGGACAAGTGCGTTTTGTTGGTCGTGCCGATCTCACGCAAGCGTGCGCCGCTGCATTCCATGACATCCGGCAATCGATAACTTCCGCCGATCTCGACCAGTTGTCCCCGGGAAACAATGACTTCCTTGCCAGCACCAATGGCCGACAACGTCAGCATGGTTGCCGCAGCATTATTGTTAACAACCGTTGCCGAGGCTGCTCCGGTCATCTCGCAAATCAACCGGCGAACCGCCAGATCGCGCTGGCTGCGTTTTCCCGATTTGAGATCGATTTCCAGACTCGCGTAACCGCGAGCGACTGTGTTCATTTCTCCGATCGCTTCATCCGCCAGAGGAGCCCGCCCCAGTCCGGTATGCAAAATCACGCCAGTGGCGTTGATAACCTGGCGCAATACCGGCTGGTCCTCGGTGGAGATCCAGGAAGCGATCTTTTCGGCCAACTCCTGCGGAGTGGGAATATGCACATCCTCGGCGGCTGAGGAAATTTGCGTTCGCAAGCGGTCCAGAAACGTGCGTACGCCGCCCACAACCATATTGTGATTGGCTGAGTTCACCAGCGATTTCAAGGGCGGGCTTTCCAGCAACTGGTTGACCGAAGGAAGACCGCGAAAAGGATTCGTTACGTTAGGCATGGTTCTGTCTCGGCAAACCGGCATTGGATTTTTAGTGACTCATCATTGTTGCGACAATCATATCGCTCAAGTCAGGGGTGAGTATGCCCTTGGAGAACCCGGGCGGGCAGAATGTTCGTTTCCGGAAAAAACGCACGATACCACGGGCCTGATAATCAGGTGGGTGTGTGCGGTTCGGTGGAGGAGGAAAGGCCGCCAGAGGGAGCGACCGGGATATCTGGAGAAGATAGCGAAGATGACCGCCGCCGCTGCTCTTCCAGTTCCATTTGTCGAACGCGGGCCTCCATTTCCTTGCCCGGTTTGAACGTGACCACGAACTTCTCGGGCACATCGACCTTGTCGCCGGTGCGGGGGTTCCGAGCCTTGCGGGCCGCTCGTTTTTTGACCTCAAAAACC
>CAMYKF010000005.1 GCA_947258905.1 uncultured Pirellulaceae bacterium
AAATGGTCGAGGGAGTCCAGCTGCAACTGAACGGCTTGCATCACACTTGGGTGGGCGATCTGGTGATCACGCTGACCGGGCCGGATGGATCGATTGCCACCGTATTCAATCGCACCGGTTCCCAGTTTTTGCACGACGATTCCAACCTGGTGGCTCTGGATGAAAACCAGGAACCGAGCGCATACATTTTCGATGAAAATGCCTCGGGTGACTGGTGGACGGAGGCCAGTCTGGGCGACACGAATTATGAAATGCGTCCAGGTGCCTACCGGCCTTCGGATGATTCAGGTGCCTACGTCAGCATGAATGCCCAGTTCGTAAACAAATCGTCTCAGGGCACCTGGACCTTGAATGTCTCGGATAATCTGGGTGGCGATTCAGGAGCGTTTGACGGCTGGTCCTTGACGCTGTCCTCATCCGCTGTGCCCGAGCCGGGTACGGGTTGGTTCCTGCTGGGCGGACTGTGCGTCGCAGGACTGCGTCGCCGCCCACGCCGCTGTTTGGACTCGTTTTAACCGCAAGCCGCAGGCGTGCGCGGTTTCCGAGCTGACGCGCTGTCGTGTGCTAGACGATCAGCATGGCATCGCCGTAACTAAAGAAGCGGTATTCCTGCTCGATGGCCTGGCGGTAAGCCTCGACCATCAATTCACTGCCGCCAAAGGCGCGTACCAGCACCAGTAATGTGGTGCGTGGCAGGTGGAAATTGGTGATCATGGCGTCGACCAGCCGAAACTCATGGCCCGGGCGAATATACAGATCCGTCGTGCCTTGCCAGGGTTGTAATGGCATGGATCGGGCAACCGTTTCGAGCAAGCGAACCGACGTCGTGCCGACTGCAACGATACGCCCACCGGCTTCGCGAGTCCGCTGCAACATGTCGATGGTCGGCTGCGCGATGACGCCGGATTCGGAGTGCATTTCATGAGCTTCAATCGTTTCGGTAGCGATGGGCCGAAAGGTCCCGGTTCCCACATGCAATGTGACGCGGCAGATATTCACGCGGGCATCCATCAGTCTCCGTAACAGCCGATCGGTGAAATGCAAACCTGCCGTGGGGGCGGCAATCGATCCGGGGGTTCGCGCAAACACGGTCTGGTAATCTTCGACATCGGCGTCGGTCATATTGCCGTCGCGTATGTAGTGCGGTAACGGGACGCGCCCAACGTCTTGCAGGAAATGTTCCATTGATTGCATCGAATCCGGTTTCACGGCCCAGCAGCCGCCTTCCAGTTTCGTCAGCATGGTCAGTCGCGCGCGATCCAGTCCCTCACGATCCTGCAGCGTCACGGTTTCGCCTGGTTGAATGCGGCCGCGTGTTTTGCACATGACCTTGATCACTCCGGTGTCCGTATCGTGATCGAGATACAGTCCTTGCCAGCGACCGCCGGTCCTGGTGCGGTAGCCAACCAGCTTGGCCAGAATGACTTTCGTCTCATTCAATACCAGACAATCGTCGGGGCGCAGATAGTCCGACAAGTCACGAAAGTGAGCGTGATCAATCGAATGCCGGACCCGATCGACAATCATCAGCCGGGCGTCCTCACGATTTCGCACCGGCTGCTGCGCGATCAAATGCCGCGGTATCTGAAAATCGTACTGTTCGGCAGGTGTCTGGCCGGCGACTTCGGGGTTCATGCAAGGAGGTCCTGAAACAGGATGGGATCAAGCAGCCCATAATCTGTCATTTGCCCGCCTGCGACCAGACCCGACAAGGGCCTGGGAACGGCCCGGCAGGGACCGGGAGGGGTGGACGGCGAGGCGATCTGCTAGCGGATTTGGCGTCTGGGAAGCCCTTGCGGGCCGGGTCCGGGACAGGGCCAGCCGGGGCCCAAAAAATTTTAAGACCAGCCTCCAGAACGGGTTGCGGTAAATGGCCCCCGGATTTCGCCACATTCTCGTTGACGCAATATGCTCAATGGATATGTTTGGAGTGACGGGAAATCACACGGCCAGGCGGGTCACTCTCAACACGGCTTTTACCGATTTCAGACGGAAAAAACCGTGTTGAAATCGACTTTCGCGAGGCCAGAACTCTGGTCGCTGCGCCGTTGGCAATTCCCGTTGCCCCGTTCGCCGAACACTGAAACACGCCATGCCATTCGCATGGTTATGGCGTCCGCAAATTGCGTCCTCCGTAATTTGCACCGCTGCTTCAGGCATGTTGTCGGTCCAGGCCACAAGCCGACAACGCCTGTCGCGGCATTTTTGTTTCCATTCTCATTACGGCGATTGCCATTGATTCAGTTTGCGCACCCCGTACGTTTCGCACGCTATCCAAACAATCGTTCCCGGTTGTCGCTGATTACAACACGACTGTTGCGTGTACCTGGCCATAATAGTCTGATGACCGAACCGCCCGCCAATCAAACCACTGCCCATGTACCTGTCTTTCCGCAGGAGATCGTCGATGCGCTGCAAGCTGCGCCGGGGCAAACCCTTGTTGATGGAACTTGTGGCGGAGGTGGACACACCGAATTGCTAGCGAACTGCGTTGGGGGCACGGGCGTAGTGTTGGGCGTAGATCGCGATCCGGCTGCTGTCGAGCGTTGCGCGCTTCGTTTATCGGGATTGCCGGTAAAACTGGTCGTTGGTAACTTCGCCGACATTCCTGAAATTGTGCAGTCTGTGGGACTCGTGCCCGTTGACGGAATTTGCCTGGACCTGGGATTGTCCAGTGACCAGCTGGCCGACGACGAGCGCGGATTCAGCTACCACAGCGAAGGGCCTCTGGATCTGCGATTTGATCGCGATCAGGGTTCCCCGGCGTGGAAGCTGCTGGACCGATTGAGTGAGAAGCACCTTGCGGATCTGATTTATCAGTACGGAGAGGAACGGTACAGCCGACGCATCGCACGTGAGATCGTTTCGCGGAGGAGGCAGCAACCTGTCCGCACCGCCGAACAACTGGCCGGGCTGTTGCGACGGGTTGTGCCCCGTTCAAAACATCACTCGATCGATCCGGCGACACGCACGTTTCAGGCACTGCGAATTGCCGTGAATGATGAATTGAAATGGATCGAGGTGGCCGTTCGACGGTTACCCGGCATCCTTGCCATTGGCGGACGCCTGGCAGTAATCAGTTTCCATTCACTCGAGGACCGGATTGTCAAAAACACGTTTCGCGATCACCCGCAACTGAAAGTAATTACACGCAAAACCATCCGGCCAACGGCAGAGGAAGTGGCCGCGAATCCGCGGAGTCGCAGCGCGAGGCTAAGGATTGCCGAGCGAGTGGACGAGTAAGGAAGCAAGCATGCCATCGAAACAGTCCGAAATGAGTGAGGCATTCGTTCGCGAAATGCGCATCGGCCTTGGGGTCGTGGGCGTGCTGACCGTGGTCTTCCTGTATGTGGCCATTGGCCGGCTCAGCGGATGGTATCGGCCTGCTCCACTGGCCTTTGAACAAGAGCCGAAAAACATCCCCGTAGCCGCGGCGCCGGAAACCGCCCAGCGGTCCGATCCAGTGCAATATCAGCAGGCCTCGACTCCGCCTGCGACGTCGGCTTCGCCTCGATTCCAGCCGCCGGAACCCGTCGTGGATCCGGTCCACCAACGGAGCACCTCAACCGAACCCCCGGCCATCGTACCCACCATTGAAATCCCTGATCGCCCTCGCAGCACGAGTGTGCCGGCCATTTCGGGTAGCGAATTCAGCGCTCCGGGCAACGAATTCAACGCTCCGCCGGCGCTACCGAAAGTCGACACCAGCCGGGACGCCATGTCGCGATCGACTCCGTTTGCACCGGACAGGTTACAGCCCGTCAACTCGTTGCGTCAGCCAGCGGCACCGACCCCGCAGGCAGTGACAAGACGAAGTCCAGAGCCACCGGAAGACGCAACCGACGAACTCGATGATCTCGAATTGCCGGTTGTGGAACTGCCGCCGGAACTCGAGATGCCGCAAACCGATCTGCCTCATACCAATTTGCCACAGGCAGAATTGCCACAAGTCGAGCGACTGGCCAGCCAGCTGCAGGATACGCAAAACATGGTGCAGCAAGCGTCGGCCGTCGAGTCAGCGGTGGACAAACCGATCGAGACGCCGCGGCCGATGCAGGTGTTGGTGAAACGCGACGAAAGTTTCTGGTCGGTCGCCCAGCGAGTTTATGGCGATGGCCGGTATTTTCATGCACTGTTCCAGGCTAATCGCAATCGCATCGCCACGTTTAATGATCTGCCGCCGGGCGTCAAGCTGTTAACACCGCCAATCGAGGAGTTACAGGAGCGATGGCCCGAATTGTGTCCGCGAGTCAGCGAGGACGCGGAGCCGGTTTCAACGACCACCGCGGCTGCGGGAATTCATACCACCGGCGAACAGGAATCGCTGTTCGAGATCGCCGGTGAACGACTTGGCCAGGCGTCGCGGTATCTGGAGATCTACGAGTTGAATCGCGACCTTCTGCCGGCCAACGTCGCGCCCGATGCCGTGCTGCCCGCCGGCTTGCGTTTGCAGCTGCCCGACTAAACGGCGGCCCCTGGTTTGGTACACTATCGCGCTTGAGTGGATTGGTTGAAACCGTGAGCGGGTGGTTGGTTCGCTGAGTAGTCTTGTGCAAAAAATTGTTTCAGGTGGTCAGACGGGTGTCGACCGCGCGGCACTGGACGCGGCTATTGAGCTGGGCATTCCTCATGGCGGATGGTGCCCTCAGGGCCGCAAGGCTGAAGACGGCTCAATTCCCGAGCAATACCAGTTGAGCGAAGCGACCTCGGCCGATTACGCCTTTCGAACCGAGCAAAACGTCATTGATTCCGATGGCACACTGATTCTGTACTTCGGCTCGATGACCGGCGGAACGCGGCTGACCTGGAAGATGACCAAAAAACACGACCGTCCCTGCCTGACCGTCGATCTGCGTCTGGAAGACTTCGATGCCATGATTGACGGTACACGCGGCTGGATCAGGCATTGCGGGATCGGAGTGCTGAACGTGGCCGGGCCCCGGGAAACCAGTATCCCGGGGATCGGCGTCATGGCGCGCGAGTTCCTGACGCTGGTGCTGGATGAAGAAGTCGACCAGTGACTTCAGGGCTTTGAGTTATTCGGCCTTACGACTTGCAGGCCTCTCGAACGGTGCAGGTGCCGCAACCACTGGATCCGCAGCCCGCAGCTCCCGTTCCGCAATCGGGTCCGCATCCGGCAGCCAGCGTTTCGGCGAACTGACGAAATTTGACCTTCGCTTCATAGGTCTCGGCGAGTTGACTGGTGATGGCGTCCAGTTCCGGCGTGACTTCGCCGAGGAAATAAAAATACAGACTTTGTCCATCGAATAGATGCTCGACATCGACCAGCGTGGCGTTGATGCCTCGCTCGATCAAAAGTTGCCGACAGGCGGTAAAGGCCCGCTCGCGAAACCGTTCGATGCGTTGAATCAGTAAATGATCTTCCGGCGTGACGCGACGCAACAAATCACCATCGACTTGCCCGGTTTCGCAATCCACGTGCGTCAAAACCTCGCCGACTTCCAGTCCGCGAACGGTTCGGCAAATCACCTCTGTCCCGCGGCCACGCACGCGATGATCGACGGCTTCAAACCGTCCGATCGAGCCAAGCAATCCCATTTGGACCAGGTGCACCATATCACTAATCTTCCGCCGGTTCATCAAGGCCGTTGATGCGAACCAGTTTGCCATTATCGCCCGTGACCGTGACATACAAGTTGCCGTCGGACGCAAAGGCCATGGCCGTCGGTCTGTCCATCTGTTGAATCAGCCGGGCTTCGCACTGAGTATTGCGTCGCCTCGCAACCAGTTTATACAGCCCGCTGGCCTCGGGATTGTCGATGTCGTGATTCAGGGCGTACAACCGGCCGGATCGCTTGCCATAGGCGAGGGCCACGATGCCCATCAGTGTCGTGTCAAATTTCGTTCGTACGTCGCCAGATTCCGGGTCAAGAAAGACCAGCAGCGCACCGTTCTGGTCCGTTCCGCGAGTGCCTGAGACGACAAATCCATCGGGGCTGGTAGTAATGCCGGTTGGCAAATTCATGCCTTTCAATTCACTCTCGTCGCCCAGGCGTTCAAACCTGGCCGCCTCGCCTTTCTGGATTTGCAGACGAGCGACAAGACCCTGCTCCCCGCTGCGACAGGTTGCAAAAAGAAAATCCTGGTCGATGGCCAATCCATAAAAATCCTGTTCGGGCTCAGCCGATGCGTTATCGACCGCGCGACCGGAGGTTTCATCGTCGGCCGTTTGCACATCGTCTCCGGACAACTCAAACAGACTGACTCGGTCAGAACCGGCTTCCCAGCCACCGGTGCCAATGGCCAGTTTTGTATCGTCAACGAAAACGATGCCAAGCGGTCCCACGTCGCCGTTGATATCCGGGCTGGCTGGTGAAACCGCGAATCCGGTAATCACCGGTTCGATGTTACCGTCGACAATCTTTACGATCCGGCCATTGCCGCTATCGGAAACAAACGGCGTCATCGAGTTGGGTTGAATGGCCACGCCGTGGGGATTGTTCAAGCCCTCGACGACGGTGGTCATCGTGACGGATTCCTGCGCGGTCAGAGTCTGGCACATCATGGCGATTGCCAGAGCGAACGAGATCAAACAATGAGTATGTTGAGTCATGGCAGATCAAGCTGCGGAAACGGGTGGCATGCCGCGGGCTGCCTCGAACTCGTCAATCCTGTCGACATGTTTCAAAGTCAGGTCGATATCGTCGAGGCCGTGCAGCAACGAATCCTTGCGTACGGGATCAATCTCGAATGACTGCTCGAAACCGGCCTCGTCGCGAATGGTTTGGCTGGCCAGATCAACGGTCAGTTGGTAATCGGGGTGGGCCGACTTGGCATCCATCAGCTGGCGAACAATAGATCCGTCGAGCACGATGGGCAGCACGCCGTTTTTAAAGCAGTTGTTGTAAAAGATGTCGCTGTAGGCTTCGGCGATAATGCAGCGGAATCCGAAATCGGCGAGGGCCCACACGGCATGCTCGCGGCTGGATCCGCTGCCGAAGTTACGACCGGCGACCAGGATCGATGCCCGCATCACCGGTGGCCGTCCCCCGGTGATCGCGGTGTACAAGGCACAGACGGAAACGATCCAGATGATCCGCACCGCAAGCGGCAGTCCCAACACTAGTCCGATCCAGCGGGCCATCACCACAACGATCGCCAAGTGAAGTCCGCTGACGGAAAGCAAATGCGCGGTTCCAGTGACCAACAGCAAATCACGCGTCTCGTTTTCGACAAGTTCGCGCTGACCGAGCTGCGCGACGACAGGGACAACTTGCGGATGAGGGACGAAAACAATCCCTCAGACTACGGCGCCTACTTCGATATTGTGATACCGGGGTATCATCCCGTCGATGGCGACACTGAGGATTATTGGCTCGTGCCCAACGTTCCGATGGACAGCCCCATGTATCCCGACATGCTGAATTTCGTCAAACGCATCACGCTGACGGGAGGCGGTGAGGGTACGTTGAACCCGGTGTGGGCGCTTCCGTGCTCGGTTTACGTGCCCGAGTACGAACAGGGCGGCGTTGCCTATCACGACATT
>CAMYKF010000006.1 GCA_947258905.1 uncultured Pirellulaceae bacterium
TTTGCCCTGGGCGACCTCGACCTCAAAATCGTGCTCGCCGAGTTTACGGATCCGTTGGACCTCCGTCCCTTCTTTGATCTTGAGCTGTTGTTCACGGATGGTCGCATCGACCATGGCCAAGAATTCGGATTTTTCTCGATCGCCCTCCACCGGCAGGGCGCTGTGATTGGTCAGGTGCCGCGGCTCAGAGTAGACCTTTTTGCCCGGCGGAAAACCTCGGACGGTGTTGGCTGCGCGGGAACGCTCTAAGACGACGTATTTGAGCTGGCGCCGCTCCGCCTCCACGGCTGCCGACAGCCCCGCGGGGCCGCCGCCGACGATCACCAGATCCAGCTGTCCGTTGTCGCCCGCCGTGCGCTGGAAGGCACCCTTCCGCTCCATCCGCTCAATGACTTCCACACCCTGGTTGGCCGCGATCTTGACCAGGGGCACCCCCGTCACATCGCCAATCACGTAGATGCCGCGGACGCTGGACTGAAAATTAGCATCGATAATGGGCAGTATTTCCTGCGGCGGTACGGTTGCCAGATAGCCCCGCTGGTTGTGGGTGTTGCTCGGCACGACGCCCTCTCGGAAAGTCCATTTAGAAGCTTGTGTTTTCTAAACGCCACACTATTTTAGGCAGCATGTTGCCCACCATCATCACGAATTAAGGTATCTTTTTCATGGACGCCGAAATTGCTTCTCAAATATGCTCCTCTTATCCTTCTGCCTTGAGTCTAACCTGGTGTCTCAGCTTTACCAACTCGAACCGACATTCTTTTCGGCGATCGCGGTCGTGCTGGGCCTGTTGTTGGCGGGTCGGGCACTTACGCTCGCCTGCTCTATTTGTTCCATCAGGCCTCCCAGCTACTGGCAAGCCATCAACGCCCTGATTGTCATAGGTGCCGCCAATGTGTGCTGGTACTACGGCTATGATCTTTATCATACGCAGGTGGGACTGATCACGCACCTGCTGGTGCCGATGCTGATTACAGTCGTCTTGCTGGCCATCAGCCTGTCCACCGATCTCTGCTCAGCACTGCTGGTGGCCAGCGTCCAGGTATGCCTGTGCGGCCTGATGTATCTCTTCCTGAACCTGCTGGGTGGCTACCTGCCGGGCTGAATCGCTGCACTTCCCGGGATAGCGTCCGCCATCTCAGAAAGGAAAAAAGAGACAAAAATAGCCCCTGACCAAGCTGCGCTTGATCAGGGGCTAGAGACCTGATTGGAGAGCATGTTCTACAGCAACATTGGAAAATGCAGGGTTGTGTCTCCGGGTCGCGTAGCTCCCCTCGGTTTGCGCGGGGGCGACAATCACAGATTTTGGTAAGCTGTTCTATCCGGAAGCAGTGCCCACTGTGGTTCGTGGATAACTTCCTCGCTGCAATCAATCCTCGGCCGTGAGGATTTCCGACAACAGCTTCGTCCAGGATTGCTGAGATGGTGCGGCTGCGACCGTCTCCTCGGCTGAAGTCAGCTGGACGTCGGTGGCCGCCGGACTGGCATCCGCGCAGCAATTGTGGCCACAGCCGGGGCAGCAGTTGCCTCTTTTTCCACGATACCGACCCTGGCCCGAGCGGACGCACTTGACTTCCCACTCATAACCACATTCTTCACATTTGTATTCGTGCTTTTCGAGCACGTTGATGCAGCGTACCCGACCACACTTGGGAGGGGCGCCAGCACAGCAGCTTCCGCTGGAGCAGCAATCGTCGCCCGTGCAGGTGTCGCAGCAAGCGTCGCCACCGGAACCTTTCGGGTGCCTCCAATTGCACTGAAAGCGGAACCCGGGGATGCAAACCATTTTGGGAGTCACCTTCCAGCAATGCTTTTTGACCTCTGCGATGACTTTTTTAGGGCAGCATACGGCCTTGCCGCAGCAGGATCCGTGGCAGCCCGAGCCGTTGCCGCAACAACCGTCCGCAGCGGAGCAGCTTGGTTCACAGCAGGCATCCGTACAGCCGGTGGGAGTCACCTGAGCGTCTTGCTCCAGGGCAGTTCCAGCCGTCTGGGCGGGGGTGGCCTGCTGCTCGGCGGGGGCCAGTGATTCTTGCGGGGCGACGGAATTTGGCAGTGCGAGTTGCGTGTCGGCCCAGAGCTGTGTGCCGCCGACCAGGCCCAGGCAACTGATGCTTGCCATCACCGCCAGGGCCAGCTTGAGATATCGGTTGGTCATTGGTTCTATCCTTATATGTTGTAGTATTTGATTGGTAGAAGTCAGCGGATGCCAGGAAGTTGGGTACCTCCCGGGCCACGGATCTCTAAAAGTCCACCATGAATCGCATGCCGAGAATGGTGTAGTCACCCGACAGAATCGTGCCGGGGGCCGTGACACCCGTGGTGAGGTTTCTCGTATTGTCGCCATCACTTACGGCAGCATCGTCAATGTCGCCGTAGATGGCGTTGAATTGCATGCGGGCATAGGCGTTCCAATACCAATTGAGCCCAAAGGTGTGGCTCATGCCGCGACCACCGAAGATGTTGTCGTCATTGAAGTCGGCGTAGGACGCGCGGTAGGCCAGCTGCCAGGCTCCCTTGCCACCTCGCACGCCGTCGCAGCAGGTATCCACGAGGAAGAAATTTTCCAGCGGTTTGATCCGATCCAGCGTGCCCGAGGATCGCTTCCAGGGCATGTGTTCGCCCGTCAAGAAGTAGGAAAAATAGAGGTAAGCACCATGAAAATCCAGATCCGAGTCTCCCCCGGGCGTGCCAGGATCGCGCTCTAGCCAGATGTTTTGATACTCACCCACGATTTGCAACGCGCCGAAGTTCCAGACATTCTCCAGGCCCAGTAGCTTGTAGTTGTCGGCACCGGCAATACGTCCCGTGCTCAACCAGTGCTCCGCGGCGCGTGCTTCTGGACGATGTCGGAAGCGGGCTTCGTTGTCGGCAATGCTGGCAACGCCCGAGCCATCGGGTTCGGCATAACTTCCAGAAATCGCCCAGTGCCCATACCCACGACCGCCCGAAGCTTCGTCGTACCAAAAAGTATTCGCCAAGCGACCGGCGAATTCCGCTTGCCAGTGATCACCAATGTAGTTGCCTTCATCTTGGATCAACCGCTGGTTGAAGACACCATAACGCCAGTTCCAGTTTTCGTTTTCCGAGACGCCGTAGGATTGCAGGCCGAAACGGCGGGCGTCCTGGTTGACGGACTCGATGACAAAAGGCCGTTCCATGAAGACGTTGTAGCGACTACTGTTGAGATGATCCAAGCCGTAAGGACGTTTTTGATTGCCCAGCAGCACGGTTTGCAAGAAGGGTACTTCCTTCCAACCAAAATAGGCATCACGGAATTCGGAATTATTGCCGCCCGCGAATTCCATTTCAACTTTGTAAACCATGGTTTTCCAGAGATTGCCCTTCACACCGAACCGCAGGCGGCGGAAACCAACGCGGTCTTGCGGGGTGATGGTGGGATCGCCGGAGTCGAACGTATTGGTGGCCGCGTCACTCTGCGGGAAACCCCACACGTCCGCGTGGATACGTCCATTGACTTTCATCGTGGCTTCACCGTGACCGGACGCAGCCAAGGTTTTTAGCTTTTTCTTGAGATCCTTGTTTTGATCCGCCAGTTTTTCGTAGCCGTCCGCCATGTCGGAGTAATTGCCTTCGAGCTTGGCCATGCGTTCTTCCAATGTCAGCTCGGTTTCGTCAGGCTGTTCCTCCTGGCCCAAGAAGTTGTAAAATGCAACCGGCTGGGCCGTGTCGGTGGCAGAGGATATCCCCGGGGGGGGATCTTCCGGCTGTGCTGCCACAGCAGCATCGGAAAAGGGCGTAGTCAGGGTGAGGCCTGCCAGCAACCACACAAATTGCCGCAGGCAAGCTGCCTGCACTCGGCTATACGGCACACGATTTATGCTCAATTTGTTCACAACGACCACCCTTTTTGAAATTCCAGTTATTGGATGCCAGTGTTCAGGGCTGGGAATAAGAACCGATCGCGGCAAAGGCGTTGGTGTTGATCGGTTTGTGCCCATTCCAAGCACAGGCTAGGATTTGCAGGCTAGACTGCAAGTAAATACTATCCGTACTGCCCGGATTCTCCCCCATCTGCCGGTTAGCACGGTTCCACCACTGGTATCGGAGAAGATGGGGGCACGTTGTGATGGTGAAACGGAATCTAACGCGAAAGTATGAGTGAAGATTGTGTTAATACGCTGAGGAATCGGCATAACCGGAATAATCGGTAGTTTTGCCAAGCTTGGCGGAATGCATGAGAGCCAATTCCAGAACGACGCTGGAGATTTCCAGAAAATGATAGGAATTTTGATTTCCAGCCAGTCTACCAGGGAGAATCCCTAATTTTGGGGTGCGAGTGGTGCCGAGGCAGCGTGGATGCCCTGGCACACACGCATGCCCCGGGTGCGAGTGGTGCCGAGGCAGCGTGGATGCCCTGGCACACACGCATGCCCCAATGCGGACTTGTCGTCGAAAGGATCAACCAATTCGAGTCTGCTGGATCGCGAGCGCCAGCGGCGTTAATCATCGACGGCCGGGGCGGCTTGCCAACCCTGGTCAATGGTGCGTTGCGAAATGTAAAAGACAGGAATTGACAACAGGATGAGTCGGGCGAGTGAAATGCTGAGGAAGGAGCATCCGATGGCGATCAGACACAGGGCGGGTGCTATCATCAGCCGCCGTGTCATGCTCTGCAGTACTGCGGTCGCTATGTGCGGATGAATCAGACGGTGATTCCAGGTAGCGTACAACCAGACAACTAGCAACGACAAGCCACACAGGAACAGGGAAAAACCGTAAAACACCATCGCCAGTTCATCGTGCCGGTACGCCGCCTGGAGCCCGGTCGGGAAAGGGACGAATGTTAGGCACAGTAAGAAGAGACCGTTCAGGGCGACCAGCACCCGCGTCGCGCGGTTCAAAAAATGAAAGATCGCATAGTGCTCCAACCAGAAGGTGCCGATCACCACAAAGCTGACCACGTAACCCATGGTAGGATGCAGCGACTCACGAACATAGTTGACCAGCTGGCTGGGGTTCACTTCGTGTACCGAGGGCACTTCCAGTCCCAGCACCAGGATCGTGATCGCAATGGCGATCACGCCGTCGCTGAAAGCGGCCAAACGATCGAGTTTGAATCCGCAGTGCACAGGATCGCTCGATGAGCCGTCGGACATGGTTATAAAATCCTGTTCTAGTGATGGAAACCCGATGCCTCGGCGGCCGTTGTCTGGGATTGGACTGGATGCTGTTTGAAGTAGTCGATCGCTCGCTGCATATCGTCTACCAACAGCAGGCCCAGATCGCGGCTGACACCGTGTCGCACCAGAATCCGCTGAATTGCAAGATCCTGGACGTTGGCCGGCAGCGCATACGCGGGCACTTGCCAGCCGCGGCCGCGCTGCGGATCGGCAAAGTCAGAAAGACTGAATCCCGGGTCCACGCCGTCGTGCATCTTCCAGCAGAGCGCCGGAATGCCTGCGTCCATCTGGCCATCGTAGATAATCTCGAACGGGCCCAGTTTGGCGATCTCGGCCGAGAGGAACTTCGCCGTGTCGTAGCAAGCCGTGTGGAGCTTGCGATAGCCCGCGCGGCCCAGGCGCAGGAAGTTGTAGTACTGGCACATGATCTGACCGCCCGGCCGAGAGAAGTTCAGCGCGATGTCGCGCATGTTGCCGCCCAGGTAATTGACCCAAAAAACCTCTTCCTCGGGCAGATCCTGCTCCTCGCGCCAAATCGCCCAGCCGACACCGAGCGGGGACAAGCCGAACTTGTGCCCGGAGGCGTTAATCGACTTGACGCGGGGAATGCGGAAATCCCACTCCAGATCGGGGGCGCAAAACGGCGCCAGGAATCCGCCGCTGGCGCCATCGACGTGCATGCGAATGTCCAGCCCGCTGTCCTGCTCCAGTTTGTCCAAGGCTTCCGCCACCGCCTGGACCGGCTCGTATTGGCAGGTGAACGTGACGCCCAAGGTCGGCACCACGCCAATCGTGTTTTCGTCGACGCGCCGGAGCACTTCTTCGGGGGTCATGATCAGCCGGTCATGTTCCATTGGGATTTCGCGATGTTCGATGTCCCAATAGCGAGTGAACTTGTGCCAGCAGATTTGCACCGGGCCAGTGACCAGGTTGGGTTTGTCGATCGCTTTGCCCTCGGCCTTGCGTTTCTTCTCCCAGGCCCGTTTCATCGCCATCCCGCCAAGCATGGCTGCTTCACTGGAGCCGGTGGTCGAGCACCCGACCGTGTTGGCGGCCTCCGGCGAGTTCCAGAGATCGGCAAGCATATGGACACAGCGGCCCTCGATCTCCGCCGTCTGCGGATACTCGTCCTTGTCGATCATGTTCTTGTCCATGCACTCGTCCATCAGTTGATGGATTTCGGGTTCCGCCCAGGTCTGACAAAAGGTGGCCAGGTTCTGCCTGGAATTCCCGTCGAGCATGAGTTCATCGTGGACAACCTGGTAGGCATGACGTGGATCTTGTTCGGTTTCCGGGAACTTGTACTTGGGCAAGGCAACCGAAACATCGGACGACGCATAGACTTCGTCGTCGATCATATCGCGTATGGAATCTTTGCTGTGCAGAGGCATCTGTGTCTCCTAAGTGGAAGAAGGTCTTTCGTCGGGGCAGGGCCGTCCTTGCTACTCCTCCGGTTGCGATTTCTGTGATGAGTCTTCGTCTTGCGCGAGGCTTGTAGCGACCAACGTGGTCAGGAGGGCCCAGGGAAGCACGAGATTTTTCTTTTTCGCAAGCATGGAGTTTTCTTCCTTCGTTGAGTTTTCCGCCTTTAGGCGTTGGGCAGATGAGAACTTACCCATCGACAGCCCAATGGATTGGCTTCGCTGGGATTTTTGATCACGCGGCAGGTAAAAACTTACCTGCCGCTCGCCTTTATTTCAAGCTTTAAGCGAGCGGCAGATCAACATGTACCGTAGCCAAGGGGAACCTCGGTACGCTACGGTTGCCTCTGCCGCTCGCCTTACCGCAAGCGAACGCGCTGCTATCTCTCGCCTGGACGAAGGCGTCGGTGGATTGTGCTCATCTGCCATCGCGCGTGCGCATTGTGGATATGGGACTCTCCAGTATGCAGTGCGCCGACAATTCGCGTTGCGTGCTGCTGTACGGCTTGGTAGTTGGGTTGCGGCTTGGCGATTTCGGTCGACAAGCCTGCCACCGCCTGGAGCGCGTCGGCATGGGATTGTTTGATGGCCTTGACGTCCGCGGCCGCTTCGACGTCGGCTTGCATCTCTGGCGGGACCGTGCCCAGCGCTGTGGATGATGCCATCACTTCCTGGCGAATGAGTCCGACATGGTCCTGCAGAGCGGCGTGGGGGATCGAGGCAGCGTCGCCGCTATACGCCTCTAGCACGTGGGCGTGATGCGTCGCCGCGAGGTGATGCGAATGCGTTTGATGAACCGCGTAGGACTCTGGCCGAAATTTGACCGCGGGTCCGGCAGCCATTCCGGTTGACGTGATGGCGGTCAGCGCAATCGCCGCAAGGAATCCAGTTTTCATAGGTGAGCCTTTCTAAATCGAGATTTTCCCTAGGGGTCTGCCCGGAGACGCTCCCGGCATGGATTGTGGGCGATTATAACCGTTATGCTTCCTGCCTTCTAGTGGGTGGCGATTTCCGGCGTTTTCCATGTCTTGGTGCGCGAAAGACGGCACCAAACCAATGCTCCATCCACCGGTGCTTTCGCGCCCGTTGGAGGATTCCAACTGAAAACCAAATGGGTTTTTCTTGGCGGCACATATGCTATACTGTGCCGGCCTCCCCCATCCACGCCGCAATCCGCCGAAGTCCTTGCCGACGAGCGGATGATCTAGGAAGTGAGTTACGAATTTGTCCCTGGCGACATGCTGCGTGGTGATCGATGGCTGCTGTAATTTTGAAAAACATGGCCAAGCGCTATCCGGGTGCGGTCTGCGCCGTGCGGGAGCTGAGCTTGGAAATCCGCGACGGTGAGTTTCACGAACCGCTAAACCCGGTTTTGTGGTACAATGTGGCCCAGCGCGGCCTAGCCGCAACCAAATAGATGTATGATATATGCGAAAACTTGAACCCTTAGTAACGCAATGGAATCTGCAAGTTACCTCATCAGGTACTCCTATGTCTGACACGAGCAGTGCCCGCCCGAACGGCCGTTCGGCAACCGAACTATCCTTTCCCGAGTTCTATACTGAAGAATATCTCGAAAGACGACGCCAAGCGGTGGCACGCGTCGACGGAACTCTCTGGAAGGGTGTGGATGCGACGGACTCCCAATGTCCAGCCGGACATTCTCGAGGAATGCGGATCAGCGTCGGGCTGACGTCGGACTATCGTCAGACCCATCGAAAGGCTGCCATGGATATCACGCCCCAGGACGTAATCGACGTGTTGACCGCCGGTGGAGTCAAAAAATGGGTGCTCATGGGCTTGCACGGCTACGTGGGGTATTTGCCACAACCGCGTGCGACGCAAGACGTCGACGTACTCATTTCGCATGGCGATCGCAAACGAGCTGTGGAAGCTGTACGCGAGGCATGGCCAAATCTGGTTGTGGAAGAACTGGAACCGGTCATTCGTTTTAAGGACCCCAACGATTGCTTTGCTGATGGCACGCCCAAACCTGTGATCGATCTCATGCTACCCTGGAGTCGAGTGAATGAGGCGATCTTGAGGGACGGAACCCATATCGTACTCGATGAAGAGACGCAGCACTTTATACCGACGATCGAGGCGGCTTTGGCATCGAAGTACGCAGCGATGATTGCCGACTTTCGAGGCCGTGACAAAAAAGAATACGATGCCGGTGACTTTCGTAGGATGGTACGGGCCAACTACGATCGCGTCGACCGCGAAGCACTTCGCCGCTTGGGCGACCTGGTGTGGGAACGTGGCGGTGCGGAACTGGAGCGGTTTCTCGAAATTGCTCAACGCGACGAGCGATTTCCCATTTGATAGGAGATTTCACGAACGATGCTACCTGACACGGAGGTTGCCTGATGGCACGGAAATCACTCATCGACAAGTTCCTTCGTCTCTCGCCCGCTGCCCGGCATCTGCTGGAGCTGTGTGCCGTCTACTACGAAGGCATCAACCGCACGGATGTGGTCCAACTTGCCGCCACAGTGCCCTGGACCGACGAACGTGGCAAGACACTGTCCGCCAGCCATGCCCAAACGGAGCTTAGAAAGCTGGTGGACGGCAAATTCCTGGTCAAGACCGGCCAGCGACAACAACTCACCGTCCATTCTCAGTTGGTCGACTATGCCGCCCAACAGGCCGTGCGGGAGGGCTGCTTCGATGTTTTGGCTACCGCCGTGGAGCAGCGCGCTGGGGCGTCGCGGACCTCCTCCTACCGCTACGGTTATTATGGGGGCAGCGACGAGGTCCGGCGACTCCGCGATATCCGCATCGCGTTCTATCGTGGCGACTGGAGCCAATTCAAGTCGCTGAACAAGAACCCGTCGCAGGCATTGATCGGGGAAGACGGTTTGGGTGTGTTGGTTCCCTTCGACCAGCAAATCTTCGACATGCTCGATCCCGTGTTGCAGTGGCAATACATGGTCGAGGCCGTCGCGACGGCCGTGCTCTCCGGCGCCGGAAAGCCGGAGTTGTTCGACGCGCTGGACGGGCTGGTCGCGGGCAGGACGAAGAAGACGCCCTCCGAGATCATCGCTTGCGCCATCGACGTCCAGGCGGCCCGCGGCGACGTGGAAGGCCTCGGGCGACTGGACGCGCAGCTCGGTGGCGAGTTCACGGAAGTAACCGGTTGTGCGGCATTTTTGCAAGGCGATTGGGAACAGGCGGAAAAACAATTGGATGCGGCACTCACGCGTATTCGCCGGGCGACGAAGAAGAAGCGCGTTGCGGCAAGGCACCTCGCCGGATTGTTTCACGTGCTGCTGTTGCTCCGCAAGAACACCCCGGCCGACCGCAAACGGGCCCGGGCCATGCTGGACGTCATCGGATCGGCATGGCCCGCCGGATACCGAACGATCGTCCCCGTGTTGCAAGCGGCCTGCGCACGGCAGGAAACTCCGACCTGTGATGAATCGTTGTGTGAAAATGTCGATCGACAGTCTCCGTTTCTCGCGCAATTGATTGCTGGATACGTGTGGCGTTGGCTGGATGCCAACGCCGATGCG
Source organism: uncultured Pirellulaceae bacterium (assembly GCA_947258905.1). Lineage (GTDB taxonomy): Bacteria > Planctomycetota > Planctomycetia > Pirellulales > Pirellulaceae > CAJQPP01. Next base: position 10,081 of record CAMYKF010000006.1, read on the forward strand.
CCTGTCACCGCCACGGCGCTGCAAGCTGCCGTCGCGGACTACAGCACGCTCGGTTTTCGCTGGCTGGCGGCCGAAGCGGCGGCTCTGGTCGGTCGGTTGCCCGTCAAGACGGCCCAGGGATTTGATGAACGGGCAGACGCCATCCACCAGCAACTGCAGACGGCCAGTCTGCTCGGTTTCATCCAGCCGGAAGCCCAATGGCAAAGCTGCTTGAAGGCTTTGACGCAACTGCACGCGCCCACCCCATCCACGCCGCAATCCGCCGAAGTCCTGGCCGATGAGCGGATGATCTGGGAAGTGAGTTACCGGGTCAAACGGCCATGGCTCAGCGTCCGGCCCTTCCTGCAAAAGCGGACAAAATCCGGAGACTGGTCCAAAGGCCGCCCGGTCGCGCTCGAACGGCTGTATCACAACTACAACGATGCCAAGAAGTTCGGCCACTTGACCGCACAGGACAAACGGCTCTGCGGTTGCGTGCGTCAAGAAGTATCCGCGTCGGGGGGATGGGGGCGACATTACACGGAGACTTACTACTACTTCGACATGACCGCGGCCGCGCGAGCGGCGGTTGGCCACCCGGCGCTATTCCACGAAGGCGAACGCACGCAACCGCTGGAATTGGTCGCTGGCGAACCGCAGCTGGTCGTTCGCCAGCACAAGGGCGGCTCGATTCAGATTGCGTTGGACCCCCAGCCCGTTCGCAATGACGATGACGAAATGATGGTGATTCGGGAAGACGGTCCCCATCGTTTGACCATCATCACGTTTTCGCCAGAGCACGTGCGGCTGCACGAATTACTGGGTGGTAAGCTGACCGTACCCAGCCGCGGCGAAACGCAGGTTTTGGAGGCCGTGAAGTCGGTGGCTCCCTTGATCGCGATCCACTCCGAGATCGGCGGCGCGGCCGAGCAGACCAGCGAGGCGGTCGACGCCGACACCCAGCCGCACCTGCACCTGGTGCCCTACCAAGATGGCGTGCGGGCTGAGTTTTTCGTGCGGCCCTTCGGCGATGCTGGCCCTGCGTACCGGCCGGGCGTGGGCGGCGAAAACGTGTTCGTCCAGATTGGCGGCCAGCCAAAATCCGCCCGCCGCGACTTGTCCGCCGAACGCCTCGCCGCCGGGCTGGCGATCCTCGCCAGCCCGTCTCTCGCGGCGCAGGTTTCCAACCTGCCGGAACGTGCTGGGGCACACCCTCCAGACGCACTGGAGGAAGTGGACGCAGGCTGGATTCCAACCGACCCAGACCTCGCCGAGTTCTATTTCCCCACGCCGACCGAGGCGTTGGAGCTGTTGCTGGAGCTGCAACCGCTGGCCGACGCCGGCCGACTGGTGATCCACTGGCCGCAGGGCCAGCGGTTCCGCATTGCGGGACAGGCGACTGCCTCCCAATTCCGCCTGAACATCCGCCGCGACCGCGATTGGTTCGCCGCCTCGGGTAAGCTGAAAGTCGATACCAAGCTATCGCTCGACATGTTGCAACTGGTCGATTTGATCGAAGCCACGCCGTCGCGATTTGTGCAACTGGAGAACGGCGAGTTCTTGGCCTTAACCGAGGAACTGCGTCACCGGATCGAAGAACTGGCCGCCTATTCCGACCGCCGCCAGGCAAAGCTGCGTTTTCCGCCGATCCGCGCCGCCGCGATGGCAGACCTCGGCGACGCGGTTCAGATAAAGGCCGACAAACACTGGACGGATTGGGTGCGACGGCTGCGCGAGTCGAGTG
>CAMYKF010000007.1 GCA_947258905.1 uncultured Pirellulaceae bacterium
GAGCCGGATTCCAGCAGCTGGCGGAACCGCGAAACGAGGTAGTGGATGTCGTGCGGGCCAGCCGATGCATCGGGATGATATTGAACGCCCAAGACCGGCAGTTCCCTGTGACGCAAACCCGCAATCGTGTCGTCGTTAAGGTGCCGGTGAGTAACGACCAGGCAATCCGGCAGCGTACTTTCGTCGACGGCGAACCCGTGGTTTTGCGAAGTGATTTCCACGCGGCCAGTCTCGCAATTCATCACCGGCTGGTTCGCCCCGCGATGACCGAATTTCAACTTGAAAGTCTTCGCACCGCAGGCCAGCGCCAACAGCTGATGACCCAGGCATATCCCGAACACGGGCAACTTGCGCATCAAAACCTGAATCGTCTCCACAGCGTAAGTCAGCGGTTCGGGGTCGCCCGGGCCGTTGGAAAGAAACACACCGTCGGGATCCAGTTGCAAAACCTCTTCGGGGGTGGCCGTACCCGGCAGGATGGTGACGCGAAACCCCTGATCGACCAGGTGCCGCGCGATGTTGCGTTTCATGCCAAAATCCAGCGCTACCAGATGGGGATGCGACTCGAACTCGCCGCCAGTACTGGCCGCTGAAAAATCCCACCAGTTGCTGAGTCGTTCGTTCCAATCCTGGGGCTGGGCCGGCAAGACCTCACGCACCAAATCGCGGCCAACCAGTCCGGGACTGTTGCGGGCCTTGTCCACCAGGCTGCTGTCATCGAGATCCTCAGTCGAAATGATCGCTTTCATCGCGCCTTGCTCGCGAATCTGACGCGTCAGGCGGCGAGTATCGATTTCAGAAATTCCGGTAATCCCGTGAGTTGCCAGATATTGATTCAAGTCGCCGGTCGAGCGAAAGTTGCTGGCAATTCGACTGAGTTCACGGACGACAAATCCGGCCAGATGCGGTTTCCAGCTCTCAACATCTTCTTCGTTCACCCCGTAATTTCCAATTTGCGGATAGGTCATGGTGACGATTTGTCCGCGATAACTGGGGTCGGTGAGGATTTCCTGATAGCCGGTCATCGAAGTATTGAAGACGATCTCGCCGCTGGTCTCGCCCGACGCGCCGAGGGTCTTGCCCGTGTAAACCGTTCCGTCCTCGAGTGCAAGTTTGGCAGTCATGCTCATTTTTCGTCCTGACCGGGTAGTATTTTCGCTTCAGATGGAAACTTTAACCGAATCGGAAATGTTCAACTTTGACACTTGCGACGAATGCTCGTGTCACGTTTTTCTCTCAAAGTAAAAATTCAACGACGGACGATATCAAACAATGGCTGTGGGTCTCCGAGCGGAGGACTTCGGTCCGAAGCTTCGGACAGCCAAACTTTGAAGGGTTCCCTGTAGCGGCGAGCGGGGACCCTTCTTTTATTTTAAATGAACGGTTTGGGGATATCCGGACCGTCTAGTCTTCCACCGTCTAGTCTTCCATCACATCCTGTTCGCGGGTTTTGGCTGAGCCGGAAGCCTGCTCCTCGAACTTTTTAGTCAGTTCCTGCACCTGATCCTTGATGTCATCGCGTTGGTCTTCGCTGATCAACTTGTCCTTGGCCGCCGCCTCGGCTGCCTTGTTGGCATCCCGCCGCACATTGCGAACGGAGATCTTGGCGTCTTCGGCCAGTTCCTTGATCCGTGAAACCATTTTCTTGCGCACGTCGGTCGACAAGGGCGGAATATTGATTCGCACGACGCGACCGTCGCTTTGCGGGTTGAATCCGAGATCCGCCGCCACGACGGCTTTCTCGATTTCTTTGATCACACTCTGGTCGTAGGGTCGGATCACAATCTGGGTGGGTTCCGGAGCGCCCACCGAAGCGACCTGTTTGATCGGTGTTGGCGAACCGTAGACGTCCACACGCAGACTGTCGACCAGTCCCGGGTTGGCGCGACCGGTGCGAATGCCACTCAGGTTTTTTTTCAGGACCTCAATCGCCTTTTCCATGCGGTCTTCGGCATCGAGGAGGATCTCGTCGACAGACATGTTTGCCTTCCTGCGGGTTTTGTCGAATCGGGGTCGGAAGTCTGGCGACCTCCGCGACGGGTTTCGGGTGTTTGGTAAATCGGGTTAGCGGGCGGCCACGCTGGACATCTTGCTGGAGATCAGCGTTCCGGTTTTCTCGCCGGCTACGGCTCGCTGAATATTACCCTCTTTCAGGTAATTGAAAACCATCACGGGCTTGTTGTGTTCCATGCAATGGGCGATCGCCGACTGGTCCATGACACGCAGGCCCTTTTCGATGACCGTGGCGAAATCCAGCTCGGAATACAGCACGGCGTGCGGGTTCTTCTCCGGATCCTCGCTGTAGACTCCGTCGACGCGTGTGGCCTTGAGCAGGATGTCGGCGTCCAGTTCCAGGGTTCTCAGGGCGGCAGCCGTGTCGGTGGTCACAAAGGGGCCGCCGGTACCTGCGGCCAGAATGATGATGCGGTTTTTTTCCAGGTGCCGTTGGGCGCGGCGGCGAATGTAGGGCTCGCACACGCCGTCCATGCGAATTGCGCTCATCAGTCGCGTTGTACAACCGACCGACTCCAGCCCGTCTTGCAGTGCCTGACAGTTGATCACGGTCCCCAGCATGCCCATGTAGTGAGCGGTAGCCTCGTTGACGATGGCCTGGGTCGCCGTGAACTGGCTGCCACGCAGGATGTTGCCGCCGCCGATCACCACGGCAATCTGGCAGCCGGTTTCGCCGGCCTTTTGGATCTGGCTGGCAATGTGAATCACCTCGTCCATGGAGATGCCGCGTTCGCCGGGCCGCGCGAAACTCTCGCCGGACAATTTCAGCACGACACGTTTGAACACGCCGCTGGACGCCTCACTCATTGGTTGGTTCCTCATCACGAGATTGCAGGAGAATTTTAATCATTTGGGCGGGATCCTGAAGCCGTTTGGCAAACCATTTCCCGAGCCGGCCCCCGGTCATGCTCAAAAAAAAAGCCCCGAGACGACTCGGGGCTGCAGTAACTAGCCAATGGCGACTCGCTTGAACGCGAGGACCTGGGCATCGTCATGACTTGCGGCGTCAACTGGCGACGGCTGGCGTATTGCGGGACATTCCTCAAGTGTTTGCCGAGCCGGGCGCGGTCTTCGTTTTCCACCTTGATCTGCCCCTGCAAGGCTTCGGTCTCTTTGGCAACGAATTCCTCGTCGAACTCATCCGGATCCATGATGGACGGATTCATGGCGGCAATATGCATGGCCAGGCTGCGGAAAAATCCGGGACCCTCATCCTTGCCACCGTCCTTGTAGGACACCAGCACGCCGATCTTGCTGCCGGCATGGATGTAACTGGCGATGTTGTCGCCTTGCACGACCTGGAAATCGGATAGCTCGATTTTTTCGCCGATGGTTCCGGTTCGCTCGATCAGTTTTTCCGGGAGGGGCGTGCCATCGATGGACAGGGCCAGCAATTCGTCTTTCGTGTTGACGTTATTGTCCATCGCCAGCTGGGCCAGTTCATTGGCGAACTGGACGAAGTCCTCGTTCTTGGCCACGAAGTCGGTTTCGCAGCTGAGTGCCAAGGCGATCGCCTTGTTACCGGCATCATTGATAATGGTCACGACGACGCCTTCATTGGCTTCGCGGTCGGCCCGTTTCTCAGCGACCTTCTGGCCTTTCTTGCGCAGATAATCGAGGGCGCCATCGAAGTCGCCTCCCGATTCCTGCAAGGCCTTCTTGCAGTCCATCAAACCGGCGCCGGTGGCTTTTCTCAATTCACCGACGTCTTTTGCTGTAATCGTTGTCATGTCTTTCCTTTGCTTTTGCTTCTGCTTCTACTTCTATTTCTGGTGCGGTATTGTTCAAAGGTGTCCGAGGCCTGCTCAACCTTCAGTGGCCTGCGTCTCGGCAGCCGTGGCCGCGACTTCGGCCGGAGCATCCTTGTCCTTGTCCTTGTCCTTGCCCGCTTGCTCGGCCGCCGCCGATTCTTCCTTCTCCCTGGTCACCTTGAGATTTTTGCTGCCGGCCAGCACCGCGTCGGCCAGGTGCCGAACAACAATTTCAATGGAGCGAATGCCATCGTCGTTGCCGGGAATCGGCAAATCGATCGTGTCCGGGTCGCAGTCCGTATCGATCAGGGCCACCGTTTTGATGCCCAGCGTACGGGCTTCGCGCACGGCGTTCTTTTCCTTCCGCGGGTCGACAACCACGATCGCTTCCGGCATACGGTTCATCGTGCGAATCCCGTTGAGGTTGCGATACATCTTGCGGTATTCGCGATTCAGCGAGGACTGCATCTTCTTGGAATAGGTCGCCAGATCGTCGCCGCCACGGATCGTTTCCAGCTCTTCCAGCCGGCTCATGCGGCTGCGAATGGTGCGAAAGTTGGTAAGGCAACCACCCAGCCATCGCTCACTGACAAAGGGCATGCCGCACCGTGCGGCTTCCCGCTCGATAACCGCGCCGGCCTGACGCTTGGTACCCACGAACAGGATCAGGCTGCCGCCCTCGGACACCTGCGTGAGAAATTTTTTGGCTCGCAACAGGCCGCGTACCGTTTCGCGGATGTCAATAATGTGAATCTGGTTCTTGCGGCCATAAATGTAGGGAGCCATTTTGGGATTCCAGCGACTGCTGCGATGGCCAAAATGCACGCCCGATTCGATCAAGTCCTCGACTACCTTGTTTGCCATGAAATGGTCTCCGGTTATTCGTCCCAACTCTCGCTCATAGTGCGAACCTTGACACAGGAACGCCACGAAATGGAACCACAGGGGTAAAATGGGAAGCCGGCACGGACATCGAGCCTGTTCCCCGGTCTAGAACGCTGGCTGTAGTGTATCGGGGAACGCAAAACACGGCAATTGCCAAAGCGTTACCAGGGGCGGGCAGTTGAGCAGCAGTGACCCGGAAATGACCATCGAGCAGTGGCGGCAGCGTATCCAGCAAGCCGTAACGCAGCTGGACCAGGGCCACGCCAGCTGGATTCGGTTGCGGTCGGCCCACGGGTCAGGCGCGGATGAACGCCCCAGGCTGTTGTTACCGGGGTCCTTCAACCCGCTGCATCGCGGGCATCTGGCGATGGCCCGCATCGCCAGTCGGAAAACCGCCTTGCCATTGGATTTTGAACTGTCAATCCGCAATGCCGACAAAGCGGCGGCCACACCCGACCAACTGGTCACGCGTCTGGCGGGCGGTTTGACCGGACAGTCCCCTGACTCAACCAACACCGGTTTCGCGCCCCACGGCTTGGTGCTGACCGACCTGCCCACATTCGTCGAAAAGGCACGGGCCTTCCCCGACAGCTTCTTTGTGATCGGTGTCGACACGCTGATTCGCATTGCCGATCCACAGTTCTGTGACGGCAGCCCGCAGCAACGCGATCAGGCGATCGACCGGATTGCTGCGTACGGTTGCCGCTTCCTCGTGTTTGGCCGAATCTCCGCCAACCGCTTCCTCGAATTCCGGGACCTCGATTTGCCGGGCGGACTTGTGTCATTGTGCAACGCCGTTCCGGGCGTAGAGTTTCGGCAGGACGTTTCCAGCACGCAATTGCGTCGGTGCCGGTCAGACGGGTAAGCAGCGAATTGACGGCTAACTGCGTTTACTCAATCTCATCCGTGTAATTCGCCAGGTCCTGATAAAACTCGTCGTACCAGTATCCCCGTTCGTCAATCTGCATCGTACCCATATCCCGATACAGGTTCAGCCGAGTCGTTTCGTAATCGAGCCAGACCTCGATCAACTCGTCCTGAGCGCGGTTGAGTGACCGCAAGGCGTTGTTGATGCTGAGAGCCCGCCGGGATGCATCGGTTGTCTTCTCGGCCAGATCGAGTTCGCGTGCCGAGTACTGGACGCGTCGGCTTCGTTCCACGATGGTCTTGGCCAGCTGCTCGATCGTGCGGACCGACTGACGCACTTCCAGTTTGATGTTGTCCATGGATCCAACGTAGCCCCGCCTCGCCTGATCCAGAGCAATTTGAGCCGAACGAAAGACGTTTCTCTCAGCTCGCCGGTCTAATGGCGTGTCGAACTGTAACCCCACGCTGTATCGGCTGTCTTCGCTTCGGAAATCAAACGGGTTGTCGCCGACTCCGAGCGGTTGTGTGTTGATGTTGGCCTCGGCGGCGACGTTCACGTCGGCCTCGAGCAGGTCCGCCGCAATCTCCAGCTTGCGCCTCGCGTCGACGACCTGAGCCTGCCGGTTCATGAGGTCCAGGCGGTTTTCTATCGCCAAATCGACGGCCTCGTCGATGTCAGTATCGATGGGGCGGATGGGAACCATTTCCACGCGGACGATCGTTTGCACGACACTGAGACCGCGGACCAGGACGAGCATTTGCCGGTTGTGGTCATTAAAGGCCTGTTGTACTTGCGGGTCATCGACCTGAATTTCATCCACGTCCACATCGCTGACGACCTGTGCGAGTTGTTCAATTTCCGCTTGCACGCGTTGCAGCCGATCACGTTCCTGGTCGAGGATGTTCCTTAGTTCCATTTGCTCCTCGGGAGTCAGCTTCGCCAGGTGTTCCGGCAACATCGAGTCGAGCTGGGCAAAGTCGTCTGACACCAGTTCGCCAGCCGACCGTGCCTGATCCATCAATACGCCAAGTTCAAACTTGATTTGCGCGGGAGGGATTTCCGTATCCCGAACGCGCTTTGCCAACCCTCGTAATCCATCTTCAAGCTCCAAAATGGTGGGGTCGACAAACTCAAACGACTCCAGCAACGCATCCGAAAGCGTGACGTCCATGTCAGGTGGAAGTCCCAATTGAACTTTGTACTGGTCGAGCCGGTCGTAAAAGACACGTTCGTCACGGTAGAGATCGCCGCGTGTGTCGGCCAAAGTGCTTTTCAGGCTGGCGATGTCGAGATCATCTGCATCACCCGTTGCAATCAAGTCGTCGATGATATATTCAAGTGTCCGTACGATGTATTGGCGGTTTCGCAATTGTTGCAACTGCAGTAATACGGGATAGAAACCCACGCTCGGCGCGGTGCTCGAACCAGCCAGAAATTCGAATCCGCGCAGAAATCGCTGAAGCCCGGCGACCTGACCGCCAGTAATCGTGCTGACGAAGAACTGTTTGCGGAATCGCGCGAAATCGCGCACGGCGTAGAGGACATTTCGTTCGGTTTGCGTCAGATCCTCCAAAGCGATCTCACGTCCAGCGCCGCGGGCCAGTGGTTGAACCAGCGAAAACGCCAAAGACGTCGCAGTGGTCGTACCGTGGGGACTCGACAGCAACCAAAGCGTGTCGTTCACCAACTCGGCAACGAATTGGGCCCCCGACGGGAACAAACGACTGAAGCCCAGCGTCGCGGGGCCAATCCCGAAGATTGACTCGTCATCAGGCTGTACCTGGTAGAAGATGCCGGAGTTCAGATCATCATCGTCGCCGACAAATGCGAACGGCCGAACCTGAAAACGATAGCGTTCAAACGTTAATGCCAGCGCCGCCAGGTACAGGTTTTCAAGTTGCCCCTGATATTCGCGGCTTTGAATGAGCGACAATTCGACGGCTTGCGCCAGTGACAAATTCGAAATCTGCGGCTCGCCACCGGAATCCATGTCGACGGGTTCAACAAAGTAGGCGCTCCAATCCGGATTCTCCCAAAAAGGAGATTCGGGCAAGCGTCGCCAAAGCTTGGCTCCACGGATTCCACCCGGGCAATTCATGACCGCCCTGGCAGCTGGATCGTCAAGAGGCAGCGGTGGACAATCGGGGTCTTCGTAGTTGTAAAACCGACTGCGCGGATCAGGCTGGATGTTGGTCCGCGGCAACCACCAACGGGGATCGCTGGTCTTTTCTTCGAGGATGGCCTGGACCTGTGAGTCCGCATGCTCGCGATAGTGCGTCCGTGTGCAACCGTTGGAAATGAGCACCGCCAGAATCACCAATAACCAGCGCAATTTCACGGAGCTCGCTTCCAGATCGCCATAAAAGGATTTTCATCGACGAATTTGCAGGGCGGGACTGTAACGAAACCCCCTGACAGCGAAAATGGCATGTGTGTCAGCTAGCGGCCCACATACCGGTTTTGTGGCTCCGTCATTCTGGCGGGGTTCAATGAGACGGGTACCGTGGATGGGCTCCGCGTTTTGACAGCCGCAACCGTGTCGAAATCGCGCGTGGAGTCGCAGCCGCCCGGGGGACTCCGCACCAGGAGGTTTTTCGATTTTTTCTGAAATCTTGCCACCGCGCGGGATAATGGGTGATCGGTGGCGTCTTCTCACCAAACGGCTCAGTTGTGGACAGGAATGAAACCGGATCAGCTTGAGAACCTGATCGTCAAGGTATTGCGGGAGCAGGGCGCCGCGCTGCGATTGTACGCAGCCACCTGGACTCGCTCGCCGGATGATTGTGTTCAGCAGGCCCTGATCAAGCTGTTTGCAGTCGAGCCCTTTCCGGAAAACCTGACCGCCTGGTTGTTCCGAGTCGTGCGTAACGAAGCAATCAGCCTGGCAAGGAGCGAACGTCGTCGTCGTCGCCGCGAACAACAGGCGGCTGAACATAACGATTTGTTTACGCCTGCGTTCGACAATGAAGTCACAGTTGACGAACTTGCGACCGCACTGACAACGCTGACGACCGATCTTCGCGAAGTCGTCGTGGCGAAGATTTGGGGCGGACTGACGTTCGCCGAGATTGCCGAGGCCGTCGGTTGCTCGTCTAGTGCGGCACACCGGCGTTACCAATCGGGGCTGGAACAGTTGAAAGAGAAGCTGACGCGACAGTTGGAACTCGAACACGAGTAAAACATGAATCAAGACAAATCGATTGACGAATTCGCGGCTGCACTTGGTCGCATTCAACCTTCCGCGCCAGACTTGTCGCCGGGATCCGTCATGTTTGAGGCTGGCAGGCAAGCGGGTTCTGCTGAAGCAAGAGCGGCTCGCGCAGATTCGCTGAAGGTTTGGAAGGCGGTTGCGGCCGGTTCGGTTGTGTTGGCTCTTGCGTCACTTTTAGTCTGGCTGGTGCCACGTGATCAGGGCGACAACATGGTCGTCCTCGATGATTCCCCCGACCGCGAGGTCGAGATCTACAACGAACAGATACCGGCTCCCCGCGATTTACTGGCCTCGCAGGCAACACAAAGCGATGACGTGGCGGTCTCAGACTACGCAGCGAGTCAGTTAGCTCACGCGTTTTTTGTGTCGGATCAATCACCACTGGCTCGCCGGCAACAGATGCTGAGGCAGGGAGTATCCGGTTTGCCCGAAATGGCGACTAATCAGATTTGGCCGGTGATGACCAGCTCAAGTCGCGGTGAATTGATGATTCAGTTGCTGGAAAACGAAAGCCTTTAATCCCGGATTGAATGGAACAAATATGTACAAGACCTTCCTGATGGCCGGCTTAATTGCTGGCCTTTGGTTGCCACTGACTTCGCACGCCCAGTCACCAGCGGCATCCGAACTCAATGAGGACCAGATCCACCAAATCGCCATCACGCCAGCGGCGCTCGCGCGCCCCGCCTTACAGTACCGCCTGTTTCCCGACCGGCTGGAAATGCTCGATCGGAACGCGGTGATCTTTTACCACCGAGCAGTTCGCAGCATGCAAGCGACCAACGCTCGAATTCAAAGACTCAACGAACGCACGCCTGACAGCATCCCGGACCTGTACGACGACTACGATGCATGGATGGACGTACCTCTGGCCGACATGCCGGTCGACGCCATGCGCAAGTGGCTGGAGCAGTTTGCGAATGTCTTTGGCGAACTTGAGCGGGCGGCCATTTCGCGCGACAGCGATTGGGGCATTCTGCCTGACCGGACTGAGCAGGACATCGACTGGGTCATGTTGCAGCTGGAGGAAATTCAGCAGATGCGTTCCATTTGCCGGATGCTGGGTGTGGCAATTCGCGTGGCCATTCACGACGGTGATTTTGAATTGGCAACTCGTTACCTGCAGATTGGATACAAGGTGGCCAACGATGTGGCGACTGGCGGAACGCTGGTTTCCGGTCTCGTTGGCATCGCGTGTGCCAACATCATGAACGAGCAACTGGTCACGATGATGCAGGTGAAAGGAAGTCCCAACTACTACTGGCCGCTGGTCGACCTGCCGGACCCCGTTTGCGACTTGCGACCTGGAGCTCGCGTTGAGATGGGATGGTTGTCCGGCAGCGGTAGTCCATTTCGTTTGATGCAGGACCCGATGAATCAGTCGCTGTCGGCCGAGGGCTGGCGCGAGGCACTGGCTCATGACGCTGAGAAAATAGAAAACTATGGAGTTGGCGCACCGCTGGCAGGTATCGGATTCTCTGTGATTCGAGCCTACCCGTTGGCCCGGCAATCACTCTTGGACGCGGGTTTTGATGCAGCAGAAGTCGATCGCATGCCGGTCTTGCAGGTGGTGGCCATTCAGCAACAACGCATGAACGACCTGCTAACCGACGAAGTGCTGAA
>CAMYKF010000008.1 GCA_947258905.1 uncultured Pirellulaceae bacterium
TCAGTCAAAACCAAAATTCAATCGTTCAAAAACTGAGCCGAACGCGCTAGCGTCGGGTCTTTTAGGGGCCGTTTCACGTCGAAACCCGAGGCTAGCGCCTGCGGCTCAATTCGAATCCCCCGGTTTTTAAAACTACTGAATCTATTTTTCCGCTTGCGTGTCGGCGATCTCGGCAAACAGAAATGCCCGGGAAAATGACCAATATCGCTTCACCGTGGCCGGTGAAATATTCAGAATTTGTGCCGTTTCGTCGATCGAACAGCCGGTGAAATAGCGGATCATCACGACCCGGGCTTTCAACGGATCCTCTTCCGCCAGTTTCTCCAGCGCTTCATGCACCGCCAGCACCTCGTCGGCCGGGGGACCAAAGGCGGGTTCGTCGTGTTTGGTCAATTCGATGCGTTGGTGTTCTCCGCCATGCTTGACGCTGTTTTTGCGTCGCGCGTTCTCCACGAGAATTCGCCGCATGGCTTCGGCGGCGGCCGCAAAGAAATGGCCGCGATTGTCCCAGCTCTGGTCGTTATCGTTGCCAACCAGTCGCAAGTACGCTTCGTGAACCAGGGCCGTCGCCTGCAACGTCTGCCCCGGCTTTTCATGAGCCAGCCGCTGACGGGCCAGTACACGCAACTCTTCGTAAACCAGTGGCAGCAACTTTTCCGAAGCGGAGGGGTCGCCCTGTTCGATCTCGTTCAGAATCCGCGTCACGTCGGTCATGCCAACAATCATAACCGACAGATTATCGCGATGCGATCAATCACGCGTAGAGGATATCGGGTAACCAGCCTCGGGTGACGGTCATCTGTCGCCGCTGGGTAAGCCGGAACCGGAATTTGAGATCGCCGGGGAATTTCTGGAGGCCGCCTTAATTGGCCGGTTTATCCATAGCCTGTTCATCCAGCGTAAAACCGACCTTGATGGTCACTTGCCAGCGGCCGACGTTTCCATCCTGAATATCGCCCCGCGTTTCAACCACCTCAAACCAGCGAAGATTATGGATCGTCTCGGCGGCGCGACGCAGCGCATTTTGCACCGCTTCTTCAATCGAAGAGGTCGAAGTACCGGTCAGCTCGATTTTCTTGTAAACAGACTCTGCCATATATCCCGCTCCCTGAGTTGATGTTTGCCTGATCAATGAACGATGGTTTAGTGTTCGCCCGGGGTCGCCAGGACCCTGTGGGCCGTAGCCAAGTTTAATTCGTGCGACCTTGCTGTAAAAGCCAGCTGAGCCAGCGGTTATCGACGGTCACATGGAGCGTCTTGACAAATCCTTCAACACGCGCCGTCAACCAGCTGCAATTGCAATTGGACTCAGCTTGTCAGGCCCGAGCTTAAGCTCGGATTGGCAAGCCAAAAAAGGCCCACTGCTCCCGCCTGCCGCAAGCGGCGGGCGGGAGCAGCACCAGTTCGCTCGAAATTAAACCCGGCGTAAACGCCGGGCCTGTTACCGCGACTCCGTCGAATGAAATCGGGTATTGTTCACTCGCATTTAATGGGTTAGATGAATTAAATACCCCGCTGCATCAAACCGGAGGCTTCCGCCTTGCCGGCCACGATGGCAAAGCCGGCGGACAGCACAAGAATGACCGCGATCAGCGTTACGTTTGAGTTGACCACGTCGTACACAGGCGTTGGCGTAACGATGGAATGAAACACAATGGCAAATCCCAGTGCGGCTGCCAGCACGTGACTGGTTATTTGCAACAGGGCCACGCGGCGCACCCAGACTACAAGTTTTGGATCATCCGGATCATGGACCGTAATGATCGAGGGCACGAGCAGGCAGGCAATGGGCAGCCAAAACAGAACGACAAAGCCCAGCAAGAAGCTCACGAGGCTTTTCAACATGATCAAACCGGAAAGGATGACCGTGCAGGTTTTTTCGTCTCCGCCTTCGACCGCCGGCCGGATTCTGGTCAGCGGCCAATACCGGTCCAGAGCCGACATCTTGCGCTCCCAGGCGATTTTGCCCCAGCCGCATCAACCACGGACGGTGCGCCATGCGTGAGCCGATGAACAGCAGAAAGCAGGACACGATCTGCGCAGTCAACCAGACTGTAAAGTATGTTAACGCCATGCCACGCTTCCGATTCTGTTCCCATCGTATCACAATGAGATGATGTCCTGTGATCAGGAGACACTGTCGCCAAATCCGCCAGATGCAGGATTCGCGACAGATTGCAGAACGCTTGCGCGTCCACTGGCCGTTTGCGGTATGCTGGGTGATGTACAAGTCGCGGTACGGGCCAATCGCAGACCTGCCACCAGTCAATTCATGGTTGCCGATCGCGTCGGGGCCATTGCCGGAGACAAAGCGTGGACGAAAAACTGATTCAATTTGTCAACCATGCGCGTGACAAGGGAATGGATTACGCGACGATTCGACACCTGTTGTCGTCCGCTGGCTGGAAACAAAAGGAGATTGCCGAAGTCCTCTGTACGCGCGATCTGGAATTGTCGATCCCCGAGCCGACAGGAGTGGGTTCGGCTCGCGATGCCTTTCTCCACCTGCTGGTGTTCACCGCACTGTACACGTGGGCGACCAGCCTGATCCTGCTGTTTTTTACCTGTATCGAGTTTGCATTTCCGGATCCTGCCCGGCGGACCAGCTACTACGCGATCGAGGCGGGACTGTCCAGTATTCGCGGCTCGCTGGCGGCCCTGATTGTTTCTTTTCCGATCTTTCTGGTGCTGTGGAATTTCCTGTTACGCGAAGTGCGTCGTCATCCGGAGAAAGCCAAAGGAGCGATTCGTCGCTGGCTGGGATATCTGGCGTTGTTCGTGGCCGCTGTGACGTTGTCGGTCGACGTCATCACGCTGATTTACTATTTGCTGGAAGGACAACTGACCGTCCGTTTTGTGCTGAAGGTCGTTGTGCTGTTCCTGATCGCCGGGAGTCTGGTTTTGTATCTGGGGTATACCCTGCGTAGCGAGGCAAAAGCGGAAACATGACGAAACGAATTCACCAGATCTTTTCGGTTGCTTCAGCGGTGGTCGTCATCGTGGCGATTGTCTGGGGCTTTGCGCTCGTGGGCTCGCCGGGAACGACCCGATTGTTGCGTTTCGATCGGCAACGAATGGAAGACCTGCAGACGATCGTGCGCGAGATTCAGTCGCTGTGTCGGTACCCGGATGTCAAGGATGGATTAAAGCGTCCGCTTCCCGCCTCATTGGATAAACTGGCAGAGCTGGCGCGAGTACGCAGGATTAATCTGACGGATCCGCAGACGGGTCAGCGTTACGAATACACGGTCACCTCGGAGACGACGTACGAGTTGTGCGCCACTTTTTCCCTGGATCGGAGCTCGGACGTAGAGGTGTTTTGGAACCATTCGACGGGCAGGCATTGCTTCGAAGTTGATGTGTTCGATCCGCCATAACAACACCGAATCGCCAGTTTTTGTTGTCAGCTCAATTCCACATCGTAGCGGCAGGGCGCAAGTCCTCCGGTCTTTCTGTTTTGCCTCGTTACCGGAGAGCCTGCGCCCTGCCGCTTTTTTCCCGGACAACCTTTGCCCGGCAGCACTTTAACCATGACTGGAAAACGGCCGGAAAAAACGGCCTCGGAAAACACGAACGGGCTCTATACTGCAGGTATGTCGAAGACTTTGTTTTGCGCAACGGTGTTGCTCCTGGCTGTCTGCAGCCTGGCATGCGGCCAGGAAACCGCCGACCGCGCGGAACCATACTTCGGAATTCAGGTGGTCGACGCGGAAACGGGTCGCGGCGTGCCGATGGTCGGGCTGTCGACCGTCAACAACATCAGCTACTACACCGACAGCGCTGGCTGGATTGCCTTTCACGAACCAGGGCTGATGGGCAAGCAGGTGTTCTTTCACGTACGCAGCCATGGCTATGAGTTTCCCAAGGACGGTTTTGGTTACCGGGGCCTGCGTTTGCAAGTCGAACCGGGTGCCACGGCACGCGTGGAAATTCAGCGCAAAAATATTGCCGAACGACTCTACCGAATTACCGGCCAGGGGATTTATCGCGACAGTGTGTTGCTGGGCCAGCCCTTCCCTCTCGACGAGCCGCTACTCAACGGTGATGTGCTAGGTCAGGATACGGTGCAAACGGGCATCTACAACGGCAAGATCTACTGGATCTGGGGTGACACCAATCGGCCCTCCTATCCACTGGGCCAGTTCAAGACATCAGGCGCGACATCAAGTCTGCCGGAACAGGGAGGACTCGACCCGGCCCGCGGCATCAACCTCGAGTATTTTGCGGACGACAACGGATTCAGTCGGCAGATGGCTCCGGTCGAAGGACCGGGCGCGGTGTGGCTTCACGGTCTGTTCGTGCTGCGGGACGGCGACCAGGAAAAAATGATCGCGCACTACGCGCGAGTCAAATCGCTGGGCGAACGGTACGAACATGGCCTGGTGCTATTCAACGACGAAACGCAGACGTTTGAAAAGCTGTTGCAGTTCAATGACGATGCCGTGCTCTATCCGCGTGGTCAGGTGGTTAGTCATCCGGACGGCACTGGCGAATACATTTATTTTGCAACGCCGTTTCCATCGGTGCGTGTCGAAGCCAACCATGCTGACATTCAGGACCCGTCGAAATACGAAGCGTTTACCTGTCTGGAGCCGGGGCAGAGATACGATACCGGAAACCCGCGTGTCGAGCGGGATGCTGAGGGGCAAGTCGTCTGGGGCTGGAAAAAAGATACCGACACGATGGATGCCCGCCGCCAATACGAACTGATTCAGGGCGGATTCCTGAAACCACAAGACGTCCGACTGGTGCTGAACGACCCCCACAGCGACAAGCCGGTGTACATGCACGCCGGCAGCGTCCACTGGAACCCGTTTCGCCAACGCTGGATCATGCTGGGCTTGCAGATGGGTGGCGAGACCTCCTTTATTGGCGAGATGTGGTATGCAGAGTCATAACATCTGTAAGGTCCGTGGGAAAATGCGCGGCACATTGTGACACACGACCATTACTCGTTCTATAATCCGGCCCAGCATGCGTTTCTTGACCAGCAAGCCGGGCGTGTCGTGTATTTCGAGGGGACTTACACCAATACGTTTTCGGCAGCCAAAACGCCCACGCCCCGGTATAACTACAACCAGATTCTTTATCGCCTCGACCTGGCCGACCCGCGGCTGGACTTGCCAGGCGACGAGTGAACAAGCCTGCGACACACGAGCATAAAAGCCGATGAATCTGAATCTGCATAACCGTACGGAACTGCTGGACGCCTTGTGGCAGTGTCAGCACCAGCACGGTTACATTCGGGATGAGGATATCGAGGCGTGCAGTCGCGCTCTGGATATTTCGAAAATCGAGGTTGAAGGCGTCGTTACCTTCTATCATTTCTTTCACCGGCAACCGCACGGGCCGTACACGGTCTACCTGAACAACAGCATCGTGTCAGAATGCAAGGGATTTCAGCGCGTCAAACAGGCCTTTGAACGGGAGACTGGCGAAACGTTTGGCATTGTCGATCCACACAGGCAATTCGGCCTTTTCGAAACGGCTTGCATCGGGCTCAGCGATCAGGAGCCGGCCGCCCTGATCAATTTTCATCCGTTCACAAATCTCAATGGCCTGAAAGTGCGGGAGATCGTGGCCAGACTCAGCCAGGGAGCTGCGGTGGAGTCGATTTGCGATGAAGTACCGCACAACGTGCGCTCGACACTGGACCGTGACAAGGCTGTGTTTATTCGGGATTACGAGGCCGGTGTCGCAATCAACAAGCTGAAAGAACGTGATCCGGAATCTGTGATAGCCGAAATCAAGCGTTCGCAACTGGGCGGTATGGGAGGCGCCTTTTTCCCGACCGGCCTGAAATGGGAGTTTTGCCGACAGGAATCCGCTGAACCAAAGTACATCGTGTGCAACGCCGATGAAGGCGAACCGGGCACCTTCAAGGATCGTTTCCTGATGAATGCCATGCCTGGGCTGATGCTGGAAGGCATGGTGATTGCCGGTTACGCGGTGGGCGCATGCCAGGGATTCATTTACCTGCGCGCGGAATACTTTTGGCTGAAGCACAGGATTGAGCAGGCGATTAACGAGTTCCGCGAAGCAAACTTGCTGGGGCGCAACATTGCCGGCATAGGCGGCTTTGATTTTGATATCCGCATTCAGTTGGGTGCCGGCGCCTATATCTGCGGACAGGAAACGGCCCTGTTGAATTCGATGGAAGGCAAACGGGGCGAGGCCCGTCCCAAAAACGTTTACCCGACCACGACCGGATTCCTCAATCTGCCAACCGTGGTCAACAATGTGGAAACGCTCTGCGGCGCGGCCAGGGTCATGGAACTAGGCGCGGATTTCTTTTTGCAAACGGGCACGGAGAGTTCGCCGGGCACCAAACTTTTAAGTATTTCTGGAGATTGCCGGCTGCCCGGGATCTACGAAATCGAGTGGGGGATCAGTGTCCGTGAAATTCTCCAAATGTGCCGAGCCGAGGATCCGTATTTCATTCAGGTGAGTGGTCCATCCGGTCAGTGCATCTCGATGCAGGAGGCGGATCGCCAGATCTCGCGGGATGAGTTGCGTTGCGGCGGCTCCTTGATGATTTTCAATCGGTCCCGCGAAATCCTCGACATCTTGCGAAACTTCGCAAGCTTTTTCCGAAACGAATCCTGTGGCATTTGCACGCCTTGCCGCGCGGGAAATTTTATTGTGCAACACAAGCTGGAAAAAATCGGCTCGGGTATGGCGCGGCCTGTCGATTTCGAGGATCTCAGGAACTGGGGCAAGATCATGAAGTTGACCAGCCGCTGCGGGCTGGGCACCTCGGCCACCAATTCGCTGATCGCCGCCATCGACAAGTTCCCGGAGTATTTCCAAAGCCATGCCCGGCTGGACGAACACGGTATCCGCAGCAGTTTCAATCTGGATGAGGCGGTGCAGGATTATGAAGAGTATCGGACTTGAACAAATGATGGATTCGACAGGCATCAACAATGGCTGAGCAGGTAACTCTGACGATCGATGGCAAACAGGTTCAGGCCGAGGCTGGCACCAATCTCGTCAAGGTTGCCATGGACAATGGCTTCTTCATCCCTTCGCTGTGCTACTACGAGCACATCGATCCGCCGCTGGGCAGTTGCCGCATGTGCATTTGCAACATCGACGGACAACCCGTTCCGGCCTGTATGCAAAAAGTGCAGGACGGTCTGGAGGTCGAAATCAACAGCGAAGAACTGTCGGACATGCGTCACGCCGTTGTGGAAATGATGTTCGCCGAAGGCAATCACTTCTGTCCCGGTTGTCCCAAAAGCGGAAATTGTGACCTGCAGCATATGGGCTATGAAATGGGCGTCAGCCATGTGCGTTTTCCGCATCTGTTCAAGGATCGCCTGACGGATTTTGGATCCAAACGCATGGTGATTGAGCACAATCGCTGTGTGAAATGTATGCGGTGCGTGGTCGGTTGCGATAATATCCAGACGACCATCGGCAATGGCAGCGATCAGGGCAGCCTGATCTGCCGCACTCTTGATCGCCGGGTTGCATTTGATCAG
>CAMYKF010000009.1 GCA_947258905.1 uncultured Pirellulaceae bacterium
CATGGTGTTCAAGGGAACGCCCACGATTGAAGATGTGCCGCGGGCCCTGCGGGATCACGGAGCCAGTTTCAATGGCACTACCAATCGTGATCGCACGAATTACTTCGAGACCCTTCCGGCCACCGACGAAAATCTGGAATTCGCCATTCAGCTGGAAGCCGACCGGCTGGTGAACAGCTATGTGGCGCACGAGGATCTGATTTCCGAATTCACTGTTGTCCGCAACGAGTTCGAGCGCGGCGAAAACAGCCCGCGAGGCGTCCTGCGCCAGCGCGTGATGGCTGCGGCCTTTGAATGGCACAATTATGGCAAGACCACGATCGGCAACCGATCCGACATCGAGCGTGTACCCATCGACAACCTGCAAGCCTTTTATCGCAAGTACTACCAGCCGGACAATGTGGTGTTGATAGTGACCGGCCGTTTCGAAGAAGCACGCGCACTGGAGCTGGTCAACAAATATTTAGGATCGATTCCCCGCCCGGACCGCAAACTGGACGCTACTTACACCGAAGAACCGCCCCAGGACGGAGAGCGTTACGTGGAACTGAAACGCGTCGGCAAGATCGGCTCGATGACGGCAGCATACCATATGCCTGCCGCGTCGCATGAGGACTGGGCTCCGTTGTCGATGCTGGCCAGTGTGATGTCGGAGGACAAGGTTGGCCTGCTGGAACAAAAGCTGGTGGAAACCGATCTGGCGTCCAGCGCCTCGGCCCGAGCCGACAATGCCCACGATCCCGGCCTGTTTTTTGTGTCGGTGCAACCGACCGAGGGCAACCTCGACGAAGCCAAACAAACGTTGCTGGCAACGATGGACGGTCTCGGCGGGGAAACGTTTTCTGCCGCGGCCGTGGAACGGGCGAAAATGCGGGCCAAACGCCGGTCGGAAAACCTGATGGTTGATGCCGGCGCGATGGCTCAGGCGCTCAGCAGTGCGTCCTCTCTGGGGGACTGGAGACTGTTATTTTTGCAACGCGACCGGGTGGCCGAAGTCACGGTCGATGAGGTGAATCGGGTAGCTCGCAAGTTCTTTCCGCCGCACAACCGCACGCTGGGCGTATTTCTGCCCACCGACAAACCGAAACGCATGGAGATCCCCGCCGTGGCATCGATTGCCGATGTCGTCAAAGACTACAAGGGCGGAGAGGCAGTCGCCTCCGGCGAGGCCTTTGATCCCACGCCCGAAAACCTCGATGCGCGGATCAGTTATGCCAACATTGATGGTGTGCAGGTTGCTCTGCTGCCCAAGCAGACTCGTGGCGAAACGGTCAATCTGACGATGACACTGCGGTACGGGAATGAGCAGTCGCTCGAGGACCTGACGACGGCAGCTGGTTTCATTCCTGCCATGTTGATGGCCGGCACGAAAGATCTGGACCGCCAGGCACTGCAGGAAAAAATGGCAGCCATTGGCGTGCGTATTTTTCCCGGCGCGGGACGCGGCGGGCGTCGCGGCGGACGGCGCGGTGGTGGCATGCGGGGCGGTAGTGGCGGCCAGTTGTCCTTTTCGATCCAGGCCAAACGCAGTTCGCTGGCCGAAGCCATCAATCTGGTGGGCGAGATCATGCGCGAGCCGGCTTTTCCGGAAGAGGAATTTGAGCGCATGAAAACTCGCATGGTGGACGGGATGAAGTCCATGATGACCGAACCACAAATGCTTGCTCGCACCCAAATGTCGCGTGCCCTGTCGCGTTACGATTCGGATGACGTCCGGTATATTCCAACGATCGATGAAACCATTGAACGGATCGAAAACATGACGCTGGATCAGGTCAGGGACGTCTACGAAAACCAGTTGTCATCTGCCACGGGACAAATCGCCATTGTCGGCGACTTCGATCAGCAGGCGGCGCTCGCGGCGCTCTCGGAGATCCTCACCGACTGGAAGACAGATGTTGAATTTGCATCCATCGACCGGGAAGCGATTGAGGAACTGGCCGGTTCCCGTTCCGACGTCATGACGCCTGACAAGGCAAACGCCGTGTTCATGGCCGGTCTGGCCGTGCCTCTGAATGAATCGAACGACGATACGGAGGCCTTGCAACTGGGCAATTTCATTTTGGGCGGTGGCTCCCTGTCCTCCCGCCTGGGTGATCGAATCCGCCAGAAGGAAGGCCTGTCGTACGGCGTTTCGTCTTCGCTGTCCATTCCGAGCAAGGGCAATGACGCCCGCTTCACGATTAGCGCCATTACCAATCCGGCAAATATGGACGCGGTTGAATCTGCTGCCATGGAGGAATTGAAACGCTTTATCGAAGAAGGTCCGACGGCGGAAGAAGTCGAGGCGGCCCGGGTGGCGTGGCTGGAAAGGCAGAAAGTCTCGCGTTCGCGCGACGGTTCGATCGCTGGCCAGATGAGTTCCAACCTGTATCTGGATCGCACGTTCCAGTACACGAGTGAGCGGGAACGCAAGATCGCGGAGTTGACGCCCGCCAATATTCAGGCGGCATTCCAGCGTCATATCGATCCCGAAAAGCTCGTGATCATACGAGCGGGCGACTTCAAGCAGTAACGGTCGCATTCAACGATGAATGACCAGGGGTCGGTCCCTTGACCGTCCCAAAACTGAATTGGAGTCCAGAGCCTGATGCTCGTGCTCAGTCGCATCGGCGACGGTGCTCGTAGACGTAATCGAAACGCAGCGACCGGGTTGATCGAATTTGGCAACGGGAGTATCGAGCACGAGTACGGGCAACAGTACGAAAATTGGCCCGAATTGTTGCGAATCCGGCCTCCTTGCGCTGTAGTGACTAGCCGGCACGGCGACCGGTCGAATCCAGCAGCGCGTGGTCGGGCAGCAGCTTGATACGCTGGGCCTGTGCGCCGGCCCTTTGCAGGTGACCATCCTGCCAGCGATGGTTCATCACCGCTTCGATAATCGACTGGGCGATCGACACGGCCCGGCGGCCGTCACGTCCACACACCCGCGGCTGGCGGCCTTCCACGATCGCGTTCAGGAAATCGATCTGTTCCTGTTCAATCGCATTGTGCGAGCGGACCTCTCCGCTGGTCAGCGGCAGGACGCTATCGAATAGCTCTTCCCTGATTTGCTGCTGCTGGGTTTCACTCAGCGTGGCAATATCGCGGTTGATGGATGTATCAATCAACGACGACGAGTAGATCGATTGCAATTTGCCGGTACTCAGGTCGGCTGCCACATATCCGGTTTCGCTGAACCAGGAGATATTGCGCATGGGCTGGAAACTGCAACGCGAGGCAGTCAGATTGGCGACGGTCCCGTCCGCGAATTCCAGTCTGGCCTGGGCGATATCCTCGTGCGGGCCAAATACGGCGACACCCACAGCACGGGTATCGATCAGGGGGCTGTTGACCAGCGAGGACACCAGATCGATATCGTGAATCATCAGATCCATTACCACACCCACGTCGGTCGAGCGAAACGTGTAGGTGCTCATGCGGTGGGCTTCGATGTATCGGGGTCGGGGCAAACGGGCTGCGGCCTGTTCGAACGCCGGATTGAATCGCTCCACATGCCCCACTTGCAGCACCAGTTTCTGGCGGTCAGCAGTATGAATCAGATGGTCAGCCTGGGGAGTCGTGTTGGTGATCGGCTTTTCGATAAACGTGTGCACGCCGTGATCGAGCAGGTCGACGGCAATTGGATAATGCGCAGCGGTCGGCGTGGCAATAATCGCTCCGTCAATCTGTTTGATGACCTGGCGGTAGTCCTCGCAGACGTTGACGCCAAATTCCTGTTCCAGTCGCAGACGGGTTGCGGCATCGGATTCGGCGACCGCGACCAGTTCAGCTCGCGAGTTGTTTTGCAGGATTTTGGTGTGAATGCGACCGAGATGGCCGCCGCCAATGATGGCAATTCGCAGGGGATTCATGCGGCTTTCCTTATTTGTTCACGGCCTCGCCCGTGTTTGCCATCTTGCTGGTACTGGATGAAGTTCAGCAGATGGTTGATTTCGCGGCACAGGTAGTCCTTGCCGCGCAAAATCTCGCGGGCATTTTCCAATCCCACACGCGAGCGATACAGCAGGCGGTAGGCCAAGTTAATTTTCTTGATGGTTTCGCTGGAGAAGTCGTTGCGTTTCAGGGCCACCACATTCACGCACCGCGGTTTGGCGGGATTGCCTTCGAACAGCAGGTACGGCGGCACATCCTGAATCACGCGGCCGATGCCCGAGACAAAGGCAAAGGCACCGATACGTGTGAAATGATGCACGCCTGCATTGCCTGAAATCGTGGCATGGTCAAACACATGAACATGGCCGCCCAGCAACGTGGCGTTGGCAATCTTGACGTTGTTGCCAACCTTGCAGTCATGCGCGATATGAACGCAGCCCATAAAAAAACAGTCATCGCCGATCGATGTGATCAGGTCTTCCTTGGTCGTGGCGCGATTGATCGTGACACATTCGCGAATCGTGTTGCGGTCCCCGATGATGACTTCGGTCGGTGTCCCGTCGTAGCCCAGGTCCTGGGGCTCGCCGCCAATCACGGCGCCGGGAAAGATCACGTTGTTCTCGCCGATCGTCACGCGTCCGCGGATCGTTACATGGTTGTGCAATTCCGTTCCGGCACCGATCCGCGCCTCGGGACCCACCACGCAAAACGGCCCGATCTTTACGTTGTCACCGATCTCGGCCCGCGAATCGACTTCGGCCAGCCTGGAAATCTGCGGAGGCCGCGACGGTGACTGGCGGTGCTGTTCGGCGTGCTGTTCAAAGGAGAAGATGTCGTCCACGTGGCAGCTCGGGAAGGATGGTTCAGGCGGATTTTCCGGAGAGCAGGTACTGCGGGTGATTGTCAGTCAGTACCTTGCCGTGTTTGAGCAGGCGTTTGACGAGCTCGCCATTGAGCCGGTGTCCCGTCCGCCAGGCCGTGATATGACCCACGAGGTCGTACCCCGCCAGGGCGAAATCACCGATCACGTCCAGCGTTTTGTGACGCACACACTCGTCGGGATAGCGCACCGAGTTGTCAATGGGACCGTCATGATCGAAGACCAGCACATGCTGGTAACTAACACGTTGTCCCAGACCCTGTTGCAATAGCCATTCGGCTTCATGACGCAGCAGGAACGTACGGGCCGGTGCGACTTCATCGCGGAATCCCTGCGGAGTGACCTCGAATTCAAAATCCTGCCGGCCGATCTGCGGCTGCTGCGGGTAGTCCAGATGATACGTGATCCGGAAATCATCAGAGGGCTCGATCTGAATCCAGCACTGTTCGTCATCGCCGATTTTCAGTGTGTCGGTCGGTGTGATCACGGCCCGCGTCTTGCTCTGGGGCTGAATACCGGCGCGGTCCAGAGCCTCGACGAACGGCTGTGCCGAACCATCAAATCCCGGCATCTCGCCGTTGTTCACCCAGATCTCGCAATTGTCGATCTGCAAAGCGTAAAGGGCCGCCATGATATGTTCGACCATGCCTACCGAAGCTGCACCCTGACAAATCGTGGTGCGTCGGGGCGACTGAGTGCGATTGGCAATCCGGGCAGGCACCGAGGGGTGGCCGGGCAGATCGCATCGCACAAAGCGAATTCCTGTGTCTTCGGCCGCCGGACGAAATTCGACGGTCACATCCATGCCGGACCAGTAACCAAATCCGGTTACGATGGCCGGCCCCTGAATCGTGTTTTGTTGTCGCAAGGAAAGCAAGGGACGCATCCTTCAACTGGAGAACTGGGTCGGGAACAGCTTTTCGCTAACGGTTTTGCAATTGGTCGGGCCGACTGCTCATTTGACTCTTGCTGGCAATGGTCTGAATCACATCTTGCGTGATATCCACTCGCGGCTGGTGAAAAATCACGTACTCGTTAACGGTCTGCATAATCGAGGCCGGGTCGTCGGCGCTCATTTGGGTGCTGTTGAAACGCAGTGCCATTCGGTATCCGCGTTGTTCACACAGGCTGCCAATCACTTCGGTCACATTCAAATACGTGTTGAAGTGCAGCTGGGCTTCCGTTTCCACGAATTCACGGGTCTTGTTCCGCCGATCGACTTCCAGATTCGCCGAAGCCGTGGCCAGTTCGGATTCCAGTTGCTTGTATTCCGGAGAGCCGACCTTGTAGTTCTTCAATTCCTCGCTGCGGGCCTGCAACTGCTGGGCGCGTTGCTGCAGTTCGAATTTGTACTGCTCGGCCTGCTGCTTGAGGTTCTCGAGCTCGGCCTTGAAACCCGGATGGCTTTCAAACACCTTTGCCACATCGACGACGCACACGCTGGTTTGGGCAGAGAGCTGGGTCGTAACAAGACAGCCGATGCTGCCGGCAATCGCCAGAATTGCAGCAGCTCGCTTGAAAGAAAACATGGTTCGCACTCCATTGCTGGTTGTTTTCTCGTGCCGGGCGGGCGCTCATTCCATCGAGCAGCCAAACACGATGCGGGTATTTTGCCGCGGCATTCTGAATAGATTCAGCGAACGCGTAAAGGCCGAATTGGACAGAATGTACGCGTTTCCAAAAAATCTGCTAAAGCGTCGCTACGCTGGCAATCAGCACTCCCGGCACACAGGCCGAAGCATCCTGGCTCGCAGTCCCGGCAAACGAGTACTACCGCGCAAATTTCCATTCGACTTGTCGCAAAAGTTGCAAAACTTCGGGTGTTTCTGGTGGAGTCCGGGCCCGAATTCCTGCGAATCCGGCTGCGTTGCGATGCCGTACTAGACGGTCGTGGCAAACGTCTCTCGCAACTCGTCAGCCAATTCGCGATAGCGGACATAAAACCCGCGCGAAATCCAGGCCAGATAGATGTTCAAGCCAATCGAGCACAACAGCAGAAAATACAGAAAGCTGTTAAAGCGATTGATCTGGGCTGCGGGCAATTCCGGATTGGGATTGCGATTGGGTCCGACTTCCGGCTGTTGTTGGCCGTTTCCCGGAATATTGGCAGTGATGTCGTGACTGGCATAATCTTCCTGATAGCCGGGCCGCGAAGCCATCCGCGCCTGATTGGGGATCAGGGGCATGTCATGACCGCGCACGAGCAAATTGCCGGCGGGCTGGGGATACGATTGCGGTTGCTGCTGCCAGGGGTGATAGCCGGTCGGGACTGCGCCGCCTTGCTGGGCGGTTGCTGGCTGGTTCTGCCACTGCCGCGAGGCAAAGCGGTCGTCGTAAGTGCCTTCCTGGTATCCCGGCTGGCCGGACGGGTACTGGTAGTTGTTGCCGGCATAGTTGGGTGCAGGTTGAGTCGGTGGCGCCATGGAATCCAGTCGCGGCTGGCCCAGACGAGTATCGTACTCGTTGCCCGACGGGGGCGTTGACGAGCGGAACTGGGGGTCAACCGACTGACGCGGCACGTAGCCGTCATCCGCTGGCTGACCGGTGCGTGTGGGTTGAAAACCCGGCTGGCTGGAGGGCTGCTGGTAAGGCTGCCCGGACGGCTGCTGGTAAGGTTGGTTGGACGGCTGCTGGTAAGGTTGGTTGGACGGCTGCTGCCACGTGTTGGGGCTGGGTATCGCCTGCATTGGGCCTGGTTTGCGGCACCGTCCGATCGTTATTGTTGAAATCGCGCGAGTTGAAGCCGGGATCGTTGCGTGTCGAGGCGGTTTGTCCGGGAGGCCGGAATTGCGGAATACCGTTGGGCGACTGCGAGGAACCCCGATTGCCGCCTTGCATGTCGTTTCGCGGCAACAGGCCTGCGGCGGAATTATCGCTGGTTCCCGATGGTTGAAAACGTGGCGGCTGCGCAGCTGGCGGGCTAAATCCGCCACCCGGCGTACTGATGGGTTCGGTTCTTCGCTGGTCAAAACCGCGATCGGCGGTACTTGATGGTACATATCGCAAGCGCACTTCGGTTACCTTGTTCCGCAAGTGCGGCGGAATGGAACTTTTTAATGGCTCGCCACGCTTCAACGCTTCGATCATGGCGTCGTCAAGTTCCAGCACGAATGTCACGGCCTCCTGACTGGCTTCGCCACTGTTATTGCTGGTGCCAAAATTCTGGGCGACAATGGCGGGGCTGAGACAGGCAGTGACGATCAGACACGTGCCGAGTGTGACGAGATACCGCATCGTTCCTTCTCCGGGGGGTCAAGTCATTGACCGATTGTTAGTCCATTAACGCGCCGGGGCACTCGACGCGACAGGATCGCGGCGACTGGACGCGGCTCGATATTCGCTGTCAATCCTAGACGGAATGATTAACGTGAGTAAATAGCGAATCGGGGCTGGTGGGCCCGATATCAAGCGGGTTGGATCGATTGGGAATCCTGCGCCGAACGGCGGCCCGCCATTCCGCCGTTGGCGAATAATTGATCTGTCAGCAAGCAACCCTTTGACAGCTATAATCAGGTCATGAAGGAATCCGCGGTCCAGCCACGAAGACTCTCGATCATCGTTCCGCTGTTTAACGAGCAGCAGAGCCTGCGCGAATTGCATGCGGAACTGGACGCCGTGGCTTCGGAGCATGGTTACGAGTTTGAGATAATCTTCGTTGACGACGGCTCGCAAGATGATTCATGGGCGGTCGTTCAGCAACTGGCGGTCGATGATACGCGGGTGTTCGGGGTGCGGTTACGTCGCAATTTTGGCAAGGCCGCGGCGATTTCCGCCGGGACGGTGGTGGCCAGTCACGCGTTCGTCGTGACGATCGACGCTGACCTGCAGGATGATGCGCGTGAAATTCCGCGGCTGTTGGCCGAGATGGACAACGGCTTCGACGTGGTCAGCGGATGGAAGAAGGACCGCCAGGACCCGTGGACACGCAGGGTTGCCTCGCGAATATTCAACGGGCTGGTCAACACGTTGACCAAAGTCAAATTGCACGATCACAATTGCGGGTTCAAACTGTACCGCCGCGAAGTGTTCGATGAAGTGGACCTGTACGGCGGCTTTCACCGTTTTGTACCGGTGCTGGCCGCGGCCCGGGGATTCCGCATCGGTGAAACGGAAGTGAACCATCGCCCGCGAAAATACGGCAAATCGCGATACGGATCGGGACGCATCATCAAGGGCCTGCTTGATCTGATGACGGTGTGCTTCCTGACGGGATACAGCCAGCGACCACAGCACTTGCTGGGCGCTGCAGGCCTGTTCAGTTTTCTGATTGGCGTCGGCGGTCTGCTCTTCATGGCAATTTACTGGGTGTTGCGGATGAACTTTTATCCGGACTGGACGCCCCTGCATCAGCGACCGGTCGTGATATATTCCGTGGCCGCCTTGCTATTGGGAACGCAGTTGTTGACGATGGGATTCCTGGCCGAATTAATTGTCGCTCGGGACCAGAAACGCGGACGCCGATTTGCGGTTCAGGAAACCGTCGGTCGTGCCACCGGCGACCAGACCGGTTCGGCCATCGTGACCAGCCGCTCCGGCAGTTCGAGCTAACCCCATCACGCAGCACCTGTGACCGCGACCACACCGACCGATCCCGAGATGACACCCGATGAGGCTGGTCCTCCGCGTAATCAGCTGGACGCTCGAACACGCTGGTCGATCTACTGGTTGCTGATTATTTGTTCGCTGGCCGTCATCTGCGCGCGAATCTGGCAGATCGAAGGCGACTCGCACGGCCAGCGGGTGCCGTTTCTCAGCGCTAACGACCGCAGCCGCTGGTGCACCATCCGCTCGCTGGGCGATCATGATACCTATTGCATCGATCTGGTGCTAAACGCGGAAAACGGGCGTTCCTGGGATACGATCGACAAGGTCATGCACTGGGGCCGTGATTTTCGACCCCATTTCTATTCCAGCAAACCGACGTGGCTGACCACGGTCCTCACCTACCCCTATCTGGGTCTCAAGGTGGTGACGGGCTGGACGCTGAAGAACGAGACTTTTGATGTCGTGCGCTGGATGCTGGTGATTTGCCAGGTCGTGCCGTTGTTGTTTTTCTTCTGGTCGATCGGGCGGATCGGGGATTTGCTGGGCCATTCGGAATGGACACGGATGTTTTTGATGGGGTGCGCTACTTTTGGCACGTTTGTCACAACGTTTGCCGTGACCCTGAACAACCATTTGCCGGCGGTCGTAGCCACGTCAGTGGGGCTGTATGCGGTGATCATGATCTGGCAGCGCCGTTCGGAGTCGTGGGGCTGGTATTTCCTGGCAGGATTAACTAGCGCGATTGCCGCCGCCGCGGAACTGCCGGCATTGTCGTTTTTGGTGGCGGTTATGACGTTGTGTATGCTGCGCAGCGTGTCAAAGACATTGCTGGCGTTTTTGCCGCCAGTGTTGTTAGTTGCCGCTGGCTCTTTTGTCACGAACTATACGGCTCATCAGCAGTGGCAGCCGCCTTACGCCCACCGCGAGGACGGACCGGTGTTGAATATCGTTTCTCATGTGACAGGCGACCGGCTGGCCGAGGGCCGCAGGCGGTGCGCAGCGACTTGACGGACGAGTCGTTCCAGGCGGTGCAGGTCCTTGAAGGTGGCTGGCCGATGGATGAAGCCATTGAAAGCCGCTGGATCGTGTACTTCGACGAAAAATCACTGCCGCTGGTGCTGGCCGAACGCGCCGACGGGCTGGGAATCGAAATCCGTCAATGGAACAACTGGTACGAATACCCTGGCAGTTACTGGTTGCGACAAAATGAGGACAAGTCGAATGTGGACCAGGGCGAGCCCGATTGGCGACGATATCTGTTCAATCTGACGCTCGGCCATCATGGTGCCTTTTCGTTGACGCCGATCTGGCTGTTGTCCATCTTTGGCGTTTTGGCCATGTGCGTGTCCCCCAGGTACAAGTTGCGATTGCTGGCGCTGTTGATCATTGCTGTGTCGGCGGTGGTGGTTTCGTTTTACGTGACACGGCCGATCGAGGATCGCAACTATGGCGGCTGGACCTGCGGTCCGCGGTGGTTGTTCTGGTTGATCCCGTTGTGGCTGACCGCCATGATTCCGGCACTGGATTCGATTAGCGAGAGCCGTTTTATGCGGGCCGTGGCCCTGTTGTTGCTGGGCATCAGCATCGCGTCGGCTTTTTACGCCTGGGCGAACCCGTGGGTTCATCCATGGCTCTATCAGTGGCTGGGATAGACCAGCGCAGAATACCCCGACGCGCCTGCGAGGGTTGCGCTTGTACGCCCTGGCTAACGCGTCGGGCTATTTTTGGTCTCTCGCCGCACCGTCATTTCGCCTTGTCTCCTGGCGGCGTTTCGCGTTAGATTTTGCGAAGACTCACAAGCATCTTTCACCCGGATCGCTCGCCATGAAAATCCAGTTCTACAACTCGTTGACCAACCAAATCGAGGAATTCAAGTCCATCGAGCCGGGCAAGGTGAAGATGTACAGCTGCGGGCCGACCGTTTATGACTTCGCCCATATCGGCAACTTTCGCACGTTCCTGTTTGGCGACTTGCTGCGGCGGTTTCTGGAATTTGCCGGCTACGACGTGCATCACGTGATGAATATCACCGACGTCGGTCACATGACCGATGATGCCGACGAGGGTGAGGACAAGATGAAGGTGGCGATGCAGAAGCTGCAACAGGACAAGAAATCCTACCGGGTTCCCGAGGGTGCGATCGAAAACCCCAAAGATCCGTACCAGATCGCCGAATTCTTCACCAACGCTTTTATCGAGGATTCCCGACGTCTGGGTTACAAGGTGACGTTTGAAGATCCCGCCACCAGTCTGCCCAAGGCTACCGACAACATCGATGGCATGCTGGAAATGATCCAGAAGCTGATCGATCGCGGGCACGCCTACGTGGCCAGCGATGGCGTGGTCTACTTCAGCGTAGAGAGTTTCCCGGCTTACGGAAAACTGAGCGGCAATACTCTGGAACAATTGAAAAGTGGTGCCGGAGGCCGGGTCTCCGACGAGCACCAGTCGCTGAAGAAACACCCTGCCGATTTCATGCTGTGGAAACCGGACAAGCATCACATCATGAAATGGGATTCGCCGTGGGGCACCGGATACCCCGGCTGGCACATCGAATGCTCGGTGATGGCTTCCAAATTGCTGGGCAGTGAAGTCATTGATATCCATACCGGCGGTGAGGATCTGAAGTTTCCCCATCACGAATGCGAAATCGCCCAGTCGTGCGGGGCCAGCGGCCAAAGTTCTTTTGCCAATTACTGGATTCACGCGCGGTTCCTGTTTGTCGAAGGCGCCAAGATGTCCAAGAGTTCGGGCACGTTTTACACGGTCCGCGACATCATGGAGGGCAACTTCAGGAAAGGACCTGACACCGACGAACTTTGGGGCAAGCGAATCGATCCGGCCGTGATCCGTTACGAACTCATCAACTCGCACTATCGCGACACGCTGAATTTCACGGCAAAGGGCATCGAGGATTCGGCCAGGGTCGTGAGGCGATTGATTGAGTTTCGCAACAAACTGGAGCAGCAAACTGGCGGCGAGTCTGCCGAGGTCGACCTGAGTCATCCGATCCTCAAAGCCTTTGGCGAAGCGCTGGCCGACGACATGAACATTTCCAAAGCCATGTCTGTCGTCATGCCCTGGATTTCGCAGACGCACGATGATCCAAAAGTGGCTCTGGGTGTATTCAAAAAGATCAACTCGGTGCTGTCGGTGGCGCCGATTAATGAAGGCGTCGAGGGCGGTGACTTGCCGGCGGAACAAGGCAACGAGAATCTCGATGAACAGCTGGCCCTGCTGTGCAAGGAAATGGATGCCGCGCGGGCCGCAAAGGATTACGCCAAAGCGGACGCGATTCGAGATCAAATCCGCGACATGGGCTTTGAAACGCGACAGACGCCCGAAGGCACGGTGATTCAAAAGGAACTGGCCTGAAACCCGTGGGGCAGGCATCCTGCCTGCCATCCGCAGCCGTTCCCAAAATACGG
>CAMYKF010000010.1 GCA_947258905.1 uncultured Pirellulaceae bacterium
GAGTATTCGAGACCCTGTTTTCAGACAGGGTCTTCTTGTTTTTTGGGGCAGCAAAGCGTGAACCTCGCTACGAACAAATTCGGCCGACAGTTGCACGGGCCCTGGCCTTGGTTTAACGTAATTTGGGAAATTCATGACTGAGGCCAAAAAGAAAAAGATATGACGGCAAAGAATCGACGGGAGTTCCTCGAAACGGCTTCGGCAGCGCTGGCTGCCGGTTCGGTCTCTGCGTCCAGCGCGTCAAGTGGTCCGCCGTCATCGGCCGATGACCCGGCCCGCGAGGACGACCTGCAAAAGCGTATGACACCGCCGGACGATGGAAAACGTTACGGCTGGTTCATCGATACGCGTCGCTGTTTTGGATGTCATGGCTGCGAAGTTGCCTGCAAGGCAGAGAACGACGTGCCGCTGGGTCACTTTATCCGGCAAACGATCTATCGTGATGTCGGCGAGTATCCGCACGTGGCCCGTGTGTTTTTGCCAATGAGTTGTCAGCATTGCGAGGACGCGCCTTGCCTGAAAGCCTGTCCCACGGGTGCAATCAAAAAAGGCCCCGGCGGCTCGGTCATCATTGATTACAAGACCTGTGATGGTTCGGGATCGTGTGTCGACGCTTGTCCTTACGGTGCGATTTATCTCGACCCCGAGGCCGACCAGGCAGTGAAGTGCCACAACTGCTACCACCGTCTTGAGCATGACATGGAACCCGCCTGTGCGAGCACCTGTCCGGCCGATGCAATCTACTTTGGCGATCTCAATGATCCGCAATCCAAAGTCTCGCGTGCCATGAATAATGCCACCGATACCGGCTTGGCGCTGGTGCAGTTGCGGACCGAGAAAAGTACAAAGCCGCGGATGTGGTTTGCCGGACCAGCGCCTGTCCATATCGAAAAGGACCTGCCAGGCGAAGGCGAATCGTATTCGACGCAGTCCTACGACATCTACAACTGGCGAGGCCCGGATCGCGATGGTTGACAAAAATCGACGCAGGTTTATCCAGTTGGGTGCCGCCGTGATCGGCTCAACCGTACTCGGTCGCCATTCACGCGGCAGCGGGGCCGCCGATCCACCGGCTGTCACGATGTCGGGTACGGCATCGCTGCCTGAAGATTTTCGCATGCCGGGAGTCGCCGATCTGCCTGGCCCCGGAAGTGATCGTGACTGGCCAGCCCTCGATAAATACGCGGGCGTCGAATCGGTGCCCGGTATGTGCCAGTTGTGCAGCACCATCTGCGGCATCGTCGGCAAGGTCAAGGACGGACGGCTGCTGAAAATCGAGGGCAATCCCAATGATCCGAACAGTCGAGGCCGCTTGTGTGCCCGCGGCCAGGCGGGCTTGAATCACCAGTACCACCCCGAGCGTTTGCTGTATCCGTTGAAACGCGTGGGCGCCCGCGGCGAAGGTAAATGGAAGCGGATTTCATGGGATCAGGCACTCGACGAGATAGCTTCCCGGCTGAAGGCGATTCGCGAATCGGGGCATCCCGAAGAGTTCGCCTTTCACCAAGGCCGTCAACGCAGCAAGGATGCCCTCAAGCGTTTTCTGGATGCCTACGGCACGAAGACCCAGTTGTCCCACCGCGCGTTGTGCAGCGGCAATCGTCGTGCCGCCAATCTGACGTACCTGTGGGAAAGCGACTGGGACCTGAACGATGTTGAACACAGCAAATACATCCTGAACTTCGGCTCCAACGCGTTTGAAGCTCATCAGGGACACGTGCCGTTTGCCAATCGCATTCAAAACGGGCGATTTGTCAATGGTGCCAAGCTGGTCACGTTCGATGTTCGCCTGAGTAATACCGCCGGCGCAAGCGACGAATGGTTCGCCCCGTTCCCCGGAACCGACGGAGCAGTGGCTCTGGCCATGTGTTACACGATTCTCGCCGAAAATCTGCAGGATGACGAATTCATCAACACATGGACCAACACGACGGTTGATGAACTGCGGGAACACTTGAAGTCAAACACGCCGGAATGGGCCGAGAACGTCAGCGGTATTCCGGCGGCGGACATTCGCCGCATTGCCATTGAATTTGCCCGGGCTGCCCCGGCCGCCACCACGATGTGTAATCGCGGTTCTTCCGCGCACCTGAACGGTTACTACAACGACCGTGCCGTGCACTTGCTCAATGCCCTGGTGGGCAGTGTGGGCAAGAAAGGCGGCTGGTGCTGGTCGCCCTGGGGTGGCGTCGATCCGGAATTCAAACCGCCCAAGGGTCCGCCGGGTGCGAAAACATGGAGTGTGCTGGAAGACCCGCCCGAGTATCCGTTGTCAAATGTTTGGCGACGCATGAAAGTCGGCGAGATTGTTTACCTGTATCTGCTGCAGGGACGGGCCAAATTGCAGGCCTACATGACGTACAACCTGGACTCGCCACTTACATGGCCGGAGGAAAGTCTTACCAAACAGGTATTGTGTGATGAAAACCTGATTCAATTCCATGTCTGCATCAATCCGTTCTACAGCGAAACGGCGCATTACGCCGATATCGTGCTGCCCTGGACGACGTACCTGGAACGCTGGGATCTGGACGCCCGCGCTTCGTACAACCTGAAGCCGTATGTGGGACTCCGCACGCCCATGGTCGAGCCGCTGGGCGAAGCCCGCGACGTGCGAGACTTTTTCCCCGAACTGGCGCGACGAATCGGCGGCGGTATGGAGAAATGGTACGAGTACGGAACGACTGAAGAATACATGCGGGCGTGGGCTGAAAAAATCCCCGCCAACCAGGCAACCGGGAAATCCGGACTCGACCGACTGCTGGACGAAGGAGCCTGGGAAAACCCCGAGCGTGACGCATTCTACGAACCATACGCCGCCGAGTTAACGGCCGGACAACTGGCTGAAGCGACCGTGGATCCCGAGAACGGTATCCTGCAAAAGGACGGCAAGGGGATTGGGCTGAAGCTGGGCGAAAAATTCGTGCGCGGATTTGCTACGCCCAGCCGCAAGTTTGAAATTCGCAGTCTGTTTGTGGAACGTACCGGGAAGAACCTCGATTGCCGGGAACTGATCAATCGCAGTGGGATCAAGGCCAGCAACCGGCCCGAGCAACACGCCGGGCACGATGTTGAGATTGATCAGATGCCAGTCTGGTTCCAGCCTGTGGAACACGAGTCACTGGCAGATAACGAATTGATCATGACCAGCTTCAAATGGAACGTACACAATCACGGTCGCACGATGAATCTGAAGTGGTTGGCCGAGATCGTGCATAGCAACCCGGCATGGATCAATCCGGCAACCGCGAAAACGTTCGGAATCAAGGACGGCGACTGGATTGAACTGACTGGTTACCACAGTCGCATGCTCGAGGAACAGTCTTCCCATCTGACGCATGGTGAACCGGACGATTCCGGCCGCCGGGTTTCCGGCATCATGCGTGTGCCCGTCGTGTTGATGGAAGGTATCCACCCCAGGGCGATTGCGATGAGCAACTCTTGCGGGCATTGGCAATACACCCAGGTGGCCACGGCCAATAATCCGCAACCGGACGGTCGCCTCGCCGGCAGCGATCCGGATACATACCGCGACCGCGACTGGGAAGAGAACATGTGGTGGCAGGACGACAGTAACGGTGACAAGTCGAAATGGGAACGCAACACGGGCAATGGCTGGAACCAAAACCAGATCATGCCGATTGCTCCTGATCCCGTAACCGGCCAGCAGGCATTCCATTCCACAGTCGTAAAGATTCGCAAGATCTAGGGTCTGTGCGACAGTGTTAGCGGTACGGCGCAAGCCGTCCGGTATTGCAGCGGTTCATGCAAATCACCGGATGTTTTGCGGTCAAACGCGCTCAAACGACTTACAAGAAGAACTTGTGAGAACTTGGTGCTGGCGAACTTGGCGCCGACGAACCGCAAAAAAAACACGCCCTGTCTGGACCGCGATTTAATCAGCCCATGCACGTGCAACTCGATTTGACCCAGGGCAATTACATCGAACTTTCCGCTGTCTGTGCGCTGCTCTCCCGCCTGTGGAATCAGGAACTGGATGTGCAAACGCTGCAACGATTAGAAAAACCGGAAGTTGCCGAAACATGGACGGCACTCGGCGGCAGCCTTCCCGATCACGATGACGCTACGCTGGAATTACTGGCTGTTGATTATTGCCAATTGCTGGTTGGCCCGCGCGGACACATTTCTCCCGTGCAATCGATCTGGTCCGCGGGCCGCTTTGCCGCTGACTCTGCCGGCACGATGCAGCAATACGTCGAGATGTTGAAGGGATTTCAGCCCTGTAACAAGATCACGGATCACGTGGCTGTACAACTGCAATACCTGGGCGTGGTACTGGGGATTGCCGCGGAATCAAAGAAAGACTTGTGGCAAGGCCTTGCAACCCGTTTCGCGGCGCAACACCTTGCCTGGACGCATGAATTCTTTGAGCAAGTCGCGCAGCGGGCAAATAGTGATTTCTATCGCGGCCTGGCTACGGTCAGCCAGCGATTCCTGTTTGAGTAAAATGCCGCAGCGAGAACGGCAGGTCGAGACTCCTGCCGAGACCCGAGAATCAGGAAGTTTTGTTTCCGTGGGAGATTCAACCTCCCAAAATCAGCTGTACCAGGAACTGAGCCGAACGCGCTAGCGTCGGGTCTTTCTGGGGACGCTTTCTCAAGGCAACCCGAGGCTAGCGCCGGCTAGCGCCTTCGGCTCGGTTCCATCGAAGATTTCCTGGAACTACTGCGATTGTCATTTGCAGAGCCTCGCCTGCCCTTTTTACTTCCGGGGCATCAGTTCCAGTACGGCGCTGGACATGGCAGTGACTCCGGTTGAAATCGATGGCTCGATGTCCGGATAGTATTCGGCCGAATGCAGACTGGGAACGGTCAAACCCAGGTTGTCGAATCGGTCCAGTCGGTCCTGATTCACGGTGCCCAGTGTAAACATCAAACTGGGCATACCGCCCTGTCGACTGTATTGACTGAAATCCTCGCCGCCCATCACTGGTTCGGCTTCCAGCACATTTGCTTTCCCGAGTGCCTCCTCGAAAACCGGTGTAAGTCGTCCGGTCAGTTCATCGTCGTTGTTCAGACTGGGTGTTCCTTCCGAAACCGTGATCTTTGGTTTTCCAGCGCCCGCGCTCATGGCAGCCGCTTCGGCCTTGCGGCGAATTCCATCCAGCAGTTGCTTTCGCACTTCGTCGGAATAGCTGCGTACGGTCAGCTGCAAATGGCATTCATCAGAGATGATGTTGTGCTTGGTCCCCGCATGGATCGAACCCACTGTGATAACGGCCGGCTCGATCGGTTTGACTTCACGACTGACAATCGTCTGCACGTCCATTACAAATCTCGCGGCCTGGACAATCGGATCGACCGTGGCGTGCGGAAAGGCTCCGTGCCCACCGCGGCCATACAGCGTGACATCGACACTGTCCACGTTGGCCATCGTGTAGCCGGCGCGGACTGCAATTTTGCCGGACGGAATGTTGCTGGCCACGTGCAAGGCCAGACAGACTTCCGGTTTTGGATACTTTTCAAACAAACCGTCATCCAGCATCGCATTGGCACCTGAGCCCCGTTCCTCTGCTGGCTGGCCAATAAAAACTATGGTGCCTTGCCATCTGTCCTTGCGAGCCGCCAGATAGCGGGCCGTTCCAATCAGGCTGGTCATGTGAATGTCGTGGCCGCAAGCATGCATGACGCCGACTGTCTTGCCATTCTCGTCCTTGACCTGAATGTTCGATGCATAGGGCCGGCCGGTGCGCTCAACGACCGGCAGGCCATCCAGGTCGGCTCGCACCATCACCACCGGGCCGGCACCGTTTTCCATGACGCCAACCACACCAAAGCCGCCGACGTTGTTCGTCACTTCGCAGCCGACTGCCGCCAGTTCCTCACCCAACCGGACGCCCGTTTGTTCTTCCATAAAGGACAGTTCAGGATTGCGGTGGAAATGAATGTACAGTTCGACAAGCGGTTCCATGTTCTCGGATACCCACGCGGCAGGCCCATCCGCATGCGCGTATCGAGCTGGCAAAAACATCGTGACCAGAAGGACGACCATTGCGAGCGATCTCATGACTTGATTCCAATTGGCAAAGCAAATGACTGGACTATCTTTTTCCGGTATTAGTCTAACTGGCTGGCTGGATTAATGCCGCCACGGCACCGGCCGGGTCCTTGATAACGCACATGGTCCCGTGGCTTCCCATATCACGCCGGGGGCTAACGATCTCCCCGCCCATGGCCTCGCAGCGGGCCATGCTGGCGTTCAGGTCCTCAACGGTGATATAGATCATCCATTGTGAAGGGATGTTGGCGTTGTCACCGCGTTTATGACAGATGCCTGCAACCGGAGCTTCCGATCCCGGCGGCTGCACACAATAGTCTTCGTAATCGCCAAGCGAGACAGCCGAACTGTCCCAGCCAGTTACCTGGCGGTAGAACTCCGTAACCGCCGTCGCATCATCTACGGTCAGATCGACCCACCCGATTTTACCAATGTCTGCCATACCGCTTACCGCCGAACTTGAACACGAATGTTTGTGAGCCGCCAATTTATGGCAGCTGGCAGGGGATAGCAAACTGGGAGGGTTCTCCACGCTCAGAATTAATCGTCAGACGAATCCGGTAATTAGCGGAAGGGCGCGAGCCGTCCGGTCCTACGCATAAGGATCCATCACCGGAGGGCTTGCGCTCTGCCGCTATCATTTCGGCAGGATGCCCGCCCCGGTAATTAGCGGAAGGGCGCGAGCCGTCCGGTCCTTCGCATAAGGAACCATCACCGGAGGGCTTGCGCTCTGCCGCTATCATTTCGGCAGGATGCTCGCCCCGTGTTCTAGCCCGTCTCTTTGGGCGGATCGACCACGCGTCCCATATAGAAACCGCAGGTCGGGCAAACGACATGCGTGGGCGTCACCGTACTGCACTTGGGGCAGACGGTCATATTTTTGGTCTTGAGCCCGTCATGGGCCCGGCGTTTTCCAGTTCGGCTGTTGGAATGCTTGCGTTTTGGGACGGCCATGAGTGGACTCAAAAAAAAAGCGGGGGCAAATTGGGGAACACGATGGAAAGCGTATCACGATAACAATTCAGTGCCTTTCTCTCAACGGGATAAATATTGCCCTTTTGCCCATTTTGACAAGCCACATGGTAGGACGGGACCATTGTCCGGACCATTGTCCCGTCTATTTCTTCCGGTTTCGGCGGGAACCATGCATGGTCCCCTTCTCGGGCATTGGCACCCGGACAACTTAGCCGCAAACCTAATGCAGTCGCAATTGATTCAGCTTATTAGGCCCGAGCTTTAGCTCGGGTTTACAAACCGAAAAGCGCTCGCTGCTCCCGCCCGCCGCTTGCGGCGGGCGGGAGCAGAACCATTTCGTTTGCCATTTAACCCGGCGACGCCGCTGGCCAACAGTGCCATCGCCCTGCCTGCCAGCACTTCCAACAAAAAAAGTGAGATTTGTGAAAGTCT
>CAMYKF010000011.1 GCA_947258905.1 uncultured Pirellulaceae bacterium
GGCCAACGGGTTGCTGTGATCTGTTCAACACGAACGTCAACACGACAACATTGACAGCCGCAAACACGATCATTGCGCCGATTAGTAACGCGGTTTTGCTCATTTTTCTGTTCTTTGGATCTCAAGTCTGTTCGCTGGCCTGGCTGGCCATGCGGGTTTCAATCATACCTGCACTCAGTTTTGCCGAACTGATCATGTTCAACGATGCCATCCGTTGGTTACTGACCGGCCGCCTCTTTCAATTGTTCGACGTGTAATTTGGCAGCCTCGTGCGACTGCTGTTGCAAAGCGACCATTCCTTTCGCAGCCCGCTCGGCAGCTTCGGCATATTTCTGCTGCCCCTGGTTGTAGGCCAAAGCGTCGGCCAGCCGCCTGGATTGTTCCTCAGCCTGCCTGGCACTGGCCAAATCCATGTTCGCCTTTTGCAACTGCTCGGCAGCCGCATTTCGTTCCTCCTGTTGTTTCCGGAACAGGTCTTGCCGGGCCTCCATTAGCGCAGCGTCTGCTTCGCGTGCCGACTTGACGGCGTCATCAGCCTTGCTGCGGGCATCCTCCAGCGCATCCTGTAGCGATTTCGTAGCGGCATCAAGCTCTTCCTGTTCCGTTTTGGCCTTGTCCAGTCCGGACTTCGCTTCTTCAAGGACTTTTGTCGCTTCTTCCTTTTCGCGAGCCACCTGGTCCACGCGAATTTGTGCCTCGATTAATGCGTTTTCGACCTGCAGGATTTGCTCCACGGTCTGACTGGCGGCACGGGTCGCTTCGATCACTTGCCGCATATTCTCAATGGATTCCTGCACGGTCGCCTGTGTGGAGGCTGCCCCGGAGTCGTCACTGGTCTGCTCCGTGCCAGCGGCTGTCTCATCGGTTTGCTCGTCGCTGGTTTGGTCTTCCGCTTCAGCCTGGTCAGTCGGCTGGTCCTGACTCGCGGTGGTCAGTTTGCCGGCGGCCTGGCTGGCCGTATCCTGTCGTTTTTTGGCTTCTTCCCTGAGCTGCTCGAGATCGCTGGTGATTTTTTCGGCGAGTTTCCGGGAATCCTCCTCGCGTTTTGCGACATCCGCCTGGACCTGGCCCAATGTCTCGACACGCGAATCCAGGTCACGAATCAGGCGGTCCAGGTATTGGCGACGTGCCATATTTGCGCCAAATGACTGCTCAAGTTCGCGTACCCGATTGACGGCCTTGTTGGCCGCCGCCGTTGCATCTGCAGCTGCCTCTTGTTTTTCCCGGATTTCCGCAGGAACCTCGTCATCATCGGCCGAAGCCTGTCTGGCTCTGGCGGCTTCCTCATATTCCTTGATGACCACCGCTGACTCTTCGGCTTTCGTCGCCAGTTCCTGGGCCTTCTCGCGAGCCTCGCCAAGAGTCTTTTCGAGTTCCGAGGTTGCGGAAACGATTTCCTTTGTTCGTTTGGCGCGCTGGTCGAGCGTCGTTTTTGTCTGCATCAGCAGGGCCTCGGATTCAGCGAGCATGCGCGTCGCATTGTTCAATACAACGGTTAAATCCTGATCCACGCCGGCCTGGCCTGCGTCATTCGTTTGGGCCACCGCCGCGCAGCTGGCTGCCAGATTGACCAGCATAAAAATTGCCAGGCCAATCGTGAGTTGAACAGGACAAAGCGTCCTCTTGCCGGGGCCAACCCGAATGGTTGACTGGACAACTGGACCACAACAGATCGATCGAAAATAGGGGCGACTCACGGATATCTCCTTCTGCCTGGTTTAGGTTCCTCGCGTGGTATACAAAGCGGACCGCAAGCAGGTGAATCGTCTTCTTCTGGCTTCGGATTCCGTTCCGCAATCCGTTCCGCAATCTGCTCGGGGTTTGGCCGTGGCTCGCCGATGCTTTCGGCAAGACGATCTCGCAAGTGGTCAAGGTACATGCTGCCGAGGGTCACCAGGGCCGCATAGAATTTGGTGACGCATCGGCCGGCCGCGCGGTGGGCAAATCGATCGACCCAGCGCAGCGGGTGTTCGTCCAGAAAATTGGCGGCATCCCTCAATGCGGCGTCACCTTCAACCTCCATGAGGTGGGCGACAAACAGCATTTGCAGCACGATATGATCCTCCGAGCGTCGCCTCCAGTCATCCGCCTGCAAACCGTAATGGCGGTAAATGTTCCTGATCTGGAACATCGGTTCCTGGTAAGACAACCCGTCTTCGTCGAGCCACGGTGATTCGCAGGGTGAAGCCTGATAGCCGAAGTTCAGATAGATTGAAGCGTAGTCCGCAGCCAGATCGTCGAGTGCTGGCTCGTCCGAGTCGGCAAGTTCCGATACCGCCTCACCCATCAGATCAAACACTTCCACGCCTTGCGGAGATGCGATACGCAGCCCCATATTCCGCGGAAAGTCAACCTCGTTAAGTGCTTGCAGCATCTCCCTGGTCAATTCACGATCCTGCAGCATGGCCAATTCGCGCAAATCCATGGCGGCCAGACCGCGAAAGTCGCCGGTGCCTTCGCCCTCCGGCTCTCCGGAATTGATTAATTGGGAATCGGGAATTTGAATGCTCACGCCTACCTGCCGGTTTCCTGGATGTTGTCGTCAGGGCTGGATTCGCCTGCGGAATCCGCCTCAACCTTGCCCAGGGGATGTGCGATGAACACGATACTGGGGTTGGTCAGTTCGGGATTGGCCATACCCTTGACCTGCCGCACCGGTTTTTCATCCGGCAACATCGCTTTGGTCGGGTAGGTTCCTTCACGGAGCCGGTCAATCGGCCCGACATCCAGCACGCGCATCATGCAGGTCGAAACGCAATACGGCTTTCGGCCGGCGTCGATTTCATCGACACACATGTTGCACTTCTTCACCACGCCAGCTTCCACGTCATACTGGGGTGCGCCGAACGGGCACGTCGCCTCGCAGCGACGGCATCCCACGCAAAGGCTGGAGTCAATATCGACGATGCCGTCTTTCTCGCGTTTCCAGATGGCACCGGTCGGGCATGCGGGCAAACAGGCCGGTTCCGCGCAGTGGTTGCACGACATGTTGACCTTGTAGGCAAACACGCTGGGGAACACGCCGCCTTCGATGTACTGCACGCGACGAAAGCGGGGCCCCGGCGGCAACCCGTTCTTGTCCTTGCAGGCAATTTCACAGGCGCGACAGCCGATGCAATCCATGTTGTTATGGATGAACCCCATTTGCATTTTGGGCACAACGGGTTCGTAATGAACTTTTCGCTTTTTTTGCTCCTCGACTGCAGCGGCTATTTTCTGTTTGTCTTGCTTCGATTTCATGGTTTTTCTTATCAGTATTGTAGATTACTGGAATCGTTTCGAGCTGCGAAAATCTGCCTATCTGTTACTGCCTCGGTAAATGTGACTACGTGCGGTCGCGGTTTCGTCCCAGCCTTCCCGATGCGGCCGATCACTTTTGCGGATGTTACAGAGTACCGTGTTGTAGGCGAAGGCGCCGGCCGGGCTGGGCTCATCCAGTGTCAGGAAATCCGGGTTGCCTGCGCGGTCCCACATTTCCTTGTCCGGATCCATCCAGGATCCTTCGTACAGCACCGCAACACCCGGCAGACATCGTTCCGTCACGTAAGCCGGTGCCACAACGCCACCGCGATCGTTCCAGACCTGAACGGTATCGCCATTCTTGATGCCCAGACGTTTGGCATCCGAGGCGGCAATGGTTACCTCTTGCTGGTAGGTTTCACGCAGCCACGGAATGTTGTTGTAAATGGAATGGGTTCGCCAGCGCGGGTGCGGGCTGACGAGGTGGAAGGGAAACTCCGCTGTCTTTTCACTGTTTAGCGATTCCCACGGCTCGATCCACTTGGGAATGTACGGAATGGGGTAGCCGAACTGGGTTTGGGTCCAATCGGTAATCGAGGACAGCTTCATGGAAAAGATCTCGATTTTGCCGGACGGAGTCCCGAACGGTTTTCCCTTTTCGATCTCATCCTGGAAAGCGATTTGGGGTTCATGGGGCGTGAACTTGAACACGCCCATCTGTTTGAATCGTTCCCAGGACATCTTGACCTTTTGACGATCCTGAACGGCTTGCCACCATTCCTGGAGATAGGCATCGTCGACGGCGGACGGATCATCCCAGTAGCTGCGATCAGCCCGGGGATTGAACTGTTTGGCGAGCAGCGGACCTCCCAAACGATAGGACAATTCGGTAAACACCTGCATGTCGGTCTTGGACTCACCGAGCGGCTCGATCACCTTGGGCCGATGAATATAGTAATGCCCCTTGTACCAGGGCAGTCCCACATCATGCCGTTCAAAGTGGGTAGCGATCGGCAGCAACACATCCGACCAGACGCCGGAAGGGGTAATGGTCGAATCCATGCAAACAACCAACTCCATTTTCTCCATGGCCTGCAGTTGCTTGTTGATGTGTGGCAACTGATTCAGCCAGTTGGATCCCTGCCAGAAGATGGCCTTGATGTTAGGAATGACTCCGCGAAACATGGGGTTGGGATGCGGGAACAAACCGACTTCTTCGCGACGCACGTTGGGGTAATTGAGCACGCAATGGGCCCAGCGATCCGACTTGATCGAGGCAAACCATTCATTGCGGCTGGTCGACATGGATGGCACTCCCGCTACGGCATCCCACGCCTTTCCGACACCTTCCGCACTTCCGCCCAGCACTCCGATGTTGCCGGTCATGGCCTGTACCGCGGCAGCCATGCGACTGTATTGTTCACCGTAAGCATTGCGACCGGGAGCCCAGCTGGCCTTGAGTGCGGCCGGCTTGGTCAGCGCGTACATGCGGGCCAGTTTCTCGATATCCTCTGCCTTGACT
The DNA here is from genome assembly GCA_947258905.1 of uncultured Pirellulaceae bacterium. GTDB lineage: Bacteria > Planctomycetota > Planctomycetia > Pirellulales > Pirellulaceae > CAJQPP01. The sequence continues at coordinate 4,763 of CAMYKF010000011.1, forward strand.
CCGGTAATCGGCTCGGCCCATTGAGGCGATTTCGGCTGGCCATCATAACGGCCGAGAATGTAATCCTTGAAATTCTCGAAACGCCCCCCCGGCACCGGGATGCCCATATCGTTCATAACGACGGGCGGCATCGTTCCCTGATCCATGCCCAGGCAAAACCGGTCAATGAACTGCTGATCGTGCAATCCGTTCACAAAAATGTAGTAGGCCATGGCCGCCAGCATGGCAGCATCCGTATTCGGCTTGATGGGAATCCACCACGCATCATAGGTTGCCGCCGAATCGGTGTATTGCGGATCGACGACGACGAACTTGCAACCGCGTTGTTTGGCCAACCGCATGTAGTAGTGAGTGTTGCCGCCGTGAAAGGTGTAGGCCGGGTTCCAGCCCCACATGATCATCAGCTTCGCGTGGGCAAACGTATCGTCCTCGTTCCCGTCCTTGATCGTGCCAAAGGTTGTCAATGAACTGAACGTCGTTCCCTGATAGGACGGAACCGACCACGAGTTCGTGCGGCATCCAAAATTGCCCAGGAAGCGTCCCAGCAGACCTTCAATCTGATCCGATTTGTGCAAGACGCCCCAGGATGCTCCGGCATAACTCTGATCGAGAATTGCCGTGGGCCCATAGGTCTGCTTCAGATAGATCATTTTTTGCGCGATAAGATCCAGCGCCTGGTCCCACGAGACCCTGCGAAACCGCCCTTCGCCACGTCGTCCGACTCGAATCATCGGGTACAGCAGCCGTTCGGGGGAATACAGACGGGATCGGTAGGAACGGCCACGCAAACAGGCTCGCAACTGGGGTTTCTCCGGCGTGTCCGTGCCGTAGGGATCCCCCTGGTAGCTTCCGTCATCCGTAGAAAGGCGGACGATCACGTCGTCTTTCTTGTGTGCCACCAGCATATGCCGCGAACCGCAATTGTGGGCACAGCTGGTAACCACCGTTTCCAGCTGATCGTCCGTATAGTACGGCTCGTAGGCGTCACCGGCCGCCTGACGGGGTGACGCGGAAAAACCGGCAGCGGCCATCAGGCCGGTTGCGGAGGCTGCTTTAAGGAAAGTGCGACGGTTACTTCCGTGAACTGTGTCGCGGGAAGTGCTGGAATTGCTATTCTTGATCATTTGCCGGCTTCCTTATTCTCAGCCTCGTCTCCTGCCGCAGGTTTGTCAGTGGATTCCGGACTGGCCGCGCCGGCACCCTGATCGCTCGTGGCTCCCTCGGCAGGAGGCGAATTTTGTGTTTCGGTCGCAGCAGGCGGTTGGCCCGCGGCTGCTCCGGTGTTATCAGTCGTTTCGTTTGCCGTCGGCGGTACACCAGCTGGCTGGCTTTGCGGCGGCGTGCCTTCCTGAGCAGGAACTACTGCCGGTTCGGCAGGCGGTGTCGGTACTGCCGGCATCTCAATCGGCAAGGCATACTCCGGATCGGATACGACAGGACGATCCTTGGCCCATTCAGGATAAGGTTCGGGGATTTGATCCATTCCCGGATATTCGTGTCGGGGGTAGGGGTAACCCTCCCGATACCAGGCCCGTCCTCCGTGGCAACCGTAGCACACGTCGCCCCCCAGGTTTTCCGGCTTGGCCAGTTCTTCAATGTTGCCGGCGTTCAAATAAGACACCTGGTGCCGCACCGTACGGTAAATCGCGTGACAGCTCAAACAGTCATTTTGATAGGAGTCGCGAACCTGATGCCACGGGCCCTGCATCGGCGTGGGTAACGTCATGACCGTCCAATTCATTTGGCTATGGCAGCGCAGGCAGGTGTCCTGCGTATCCACCATCTTGCGGAGCGTGAATCCGGCCGGATCACCGCTGGTTGGAGGTGCTTCCTCCCGGGGGTCGTTTCCCTTGTGGCAAAAATTGCACTTCAGGTTCATTACGTTTTTGGCATACGGCGATTCAAGGTGACGCCAGTGAAACGACTGCTGGTCGCCTTCGTAGGTGTCGAGGGTCTGGTACCACGCCAGCGTTTCGCTGGCTTTGAGACCGGCCGGGCTTTCCGCCAACACACGCCTGCTCAAAATCTCGTTGTGACATTTCAGACAGTCCTGATTGGTCGCTTCCAGAATTGCCGGTTGAAAGTGAATCGGGTCCCACCTGGCGCTGTGGTAGTCCGTCAATCGATTCGACTGAGCCTGAGGCGTGGTGTCGTCCTGTTGTGGTTCTTGCCGGGCGGCAACAGGATTCAATCCCGCAGCCAGGACGGCAGGAACCTCGGGGATCTCTCGTGCCGGTGCGGGGTTGTTGAACATCACCCCCGGGACAAGCCCGCCCACCAGACCAAATGCCAAAACAGCAAATGAAAGACACACCGAAACACAGACTTTGGAAGACATCTCGCCACACGCTCAATTTGGGGTCATCGCAAAAAAAACAGTGGCGCACCGAACAACGCGGTGCGCCACTGCTGAAGTAATCACTAACGTCGAGGAGGCGTCCAGGTGTTGCCACCCATGCCACCCATGCCGGACATGCCACCCATGCCGGACATGCCATACATGCCGCCCATGCCGTAGCCGCCCATGCCGCCCATGCCGGGCATTCCGTACATTCCGTACATTCCGGGCATGCCATACATGCCGCCCATGCCGTAGCCGCCCATGCCGCCCATGCCGGGCATTCCGTACATGCCGTACATTCCGGGCATGCCATACATGCCG
>CAMYKF010000012.1 GCA_947258905.1 uncultured Pirellulaceae bacterium
GATGACGTCTTTGTCGGCTCAGTTCTTGCTTTGCTGGGAGCGTTGATCATATTTACTGAAGGGTCTGCTGTAGCCCCTTTCATTTACACGTTATTTTAGCGCATATTACTTTTGTCCCCTGAAATTCTACGCTGCGTTTAACAATCCTGTTTATTCCTTTACAGGATTGTTGTATCATCATTATTGTGCTTCTGAAATTAATTAAAAGTACATTCTCAAAAGAACATTACGTACTATGTCTTTCCCATTAAAAACAGAAAATACTCACCTGGGATGCACAAAGCTCGTTATATATTTAGTACCTCTCCTGCCGCTCTATATATCTACTTCTGTTTTATTTCCTTTTGTTACCGGTAAAAATTTTGCATTTCGAATTCTTGTCGAAGAACTTGTTCAGGGTGTTTTTGTCAGGTGGTTGGGTGACCAGCGATACCACCACCAGCGTAATGGCAGCCGCGACAAAAATTGTGACCACCGATAACATCGGCGGAATCACCAGCGGACCCAGCTGCACTGCCTGTTCTGGAAAAGTGTAACGTGCATTGGCACCAAATTCTGACTGGCGAAACAGCACAAACCAGGTGACGCCAGCGACCAGAATACTGGCGAGGGCGCCGGGTGCCGTCAGGCGTCGCCAGTAAACCGAAGCGAATACCAGTGGGAAAAGCCCGGTAAATCCGCTAAACGACCACAGCCCCAGGTCGAACACGGCCCGCGGAAACAGGCTTAGCACAAATGTCAACACGACGACCGCAAACACAAAAAAGCGGGCGCACCACACCCGCGCCTTATCGCTCAACTTTGGATTGATCGATCTTACGACATCCTCGGTGAACATGGTTCCCAGGCACAGGAATTGGCTGTCCAGCGAACTCATGATCGCAGCGAGGATGCCGGCGGTCAGCAATCCGCCCAGCAGCGGTGTGGCATAGATTTGCACCAGCCGCGCCAACACCACATTTTCACTTTCAAACTCAATGCCACTACCGGCTGCCCAGCAACCGATCAGCACACACGGAAACCAGACCACCATCACAAAGATCGGGTGCATGATCACCGGCAGCTTGAAAGCACTGGCACTGCGTGCGGTCAGCCAGTGCTGGAAAATATGCGGGAACATGGCGACGGACAGCGGGATAAACAAGAAGGAGAACCACTTTGCCGGTGTTAACTTGGCGCGGCCGACATGAGTCTCGGGAATTTTTTCCGACGCAGCTTTCAGACTTTCCCAGAACGAATCCATGCCACCCAGTGCCCGGGCGATGGTCACAAACGTCACCACTCCCAGCACCATGAACACGGTGGTCTGCAGGGCATTGGCCCACGCCGTGCCACGCATCCCGCCAAAGAACACGTAAGTCAACACAACGAGGCAGATGACAGCGGAAGCCAGCGGTTTGGGTACTCCATGACCCGAGTTCTCAAACCAGCCCTGATTGGCGAACGCACCCTGCGTCACTTCGCTGACGACCGCTCCAGCCGCCACGACACCGAGCAACAAATAGGTAATCACCAGCGCCACGAGGATGGGAAACAACAACAACCCAATAAACTGGTTATCCAGGCGTGCGCGGAAATACTGAATCTGTGTACGAAAACCGTTCTGCCTGCCGATTCTCCATAGCGGCACGCCAATGATCAGAAAACACAGCGAGTGCACGATCCCCGCTGCCGAAGCCATCAGTCCGTAAACACCGGAGCCCAGGATGAATGACTTGCCCGTCGATCCCACGAGCGCAAAAGCCGTCATCGTGGTGCCGAACAGGGACATCAGCAGCAGAAACGGGCCAATCGAGTGGCTGGCCAGCATGTAATCCTTTGACGTGCCGCGAAAAAAACGACTGGCCAGCAGACCCAGCCCCAACAGGACGGCCAGGTAACAGCAAATGACGACAAGTTGAGTCATGGCCGGTCCTCCGCCGCCTGTTCAGACTCATCGCCAAAGTCAACTTCGTCCGCCGACCGCGGCCAGCAAAACACGCAGATCAAAAACCAGACCACCGCAGCGACCATCGACAGCACAACGTGATAAGCCATGTTGTACGGAACGAAACCCAGCACCAGATCGGCCCGGTCCCATTGCCAGTAATCCTGATGCGCCACCAGTAACACCAGTATCGCAACGAAGACCAACCATTTCTTCATTTCGCTTACTCCGCAGTTTGGGGTGGCGTGACAGGCGTTGCTTCGTTAGCCGCAGACGCCCCGGATCCGGCGTCCGGGTCAGGTCCGCTGCCGATGGTGCGCGGCATATTTCTGCTTTTCAAATAATTGACGATTAACAAGGCTGCCACGGCGACAGCAGCAACCATTTGAATCCAGAATCCGACACTGTCCCAGCGTGTAAAGAAGAGTGCCAGGCTGAACACGAGCAGCGGTATCCGCACAAAAGTCCCGATTCCCGCAAAGGCATAGCCCGCCATCGCCGCAGCCAAACCGCAAATTCCGATCAGGGTAATGCCGACATGAGCGGTGACCAGCAATGGATTGGCAGCCTCGTTTTCGGCGGTCAACATCAGCAGTTCCGGACGGTACACAAACGCAAAGGGCAGGGCAAATCCGACAAGCGCGAATCGAAATGCGGCAAAGGCCGAGCGGATTACGTCCCCTTTGGCAATCGCCGCTCCGGCATAGGCCGCCAGCGCCACGGGCGGAGTCACCATGGACATCATGCCGAAATAGAAGATGAACAAATGGGCTGCCAGCGGAGGCGTATTGAGCGTCGTCAGGACCGATCCCACCGTTAGCGCTACCAGCAAATAGCAAACCGCAGACGGCAACCCCATGCCCAGGATGATGGTCGAGAACATCAACAGCAGCAAGGCAAGGAAACCGTTGTCTCCGGCCAGCAACTGAACCTTGGCGGGCAACGCCGGCCCCAGCCCCGTCAAATCGACGATCCCGAGTATGATGCCGACGCACGATGCCGCCACAATCAGGGCCGTTCCCGACCTCGCTGCCTGAATCATGGCCCGTATCATCTTCGCCGGATCCAGACGGGTTTGCTTGCTGAACATGCTCAGGATCAGCATCCCGACCAGACTGATACTGACCGAGAGATAAGGCGAGAAGCCGTACAACAGCAAGGCGATCAGAATCACAAACGATCCAAAAAACACGACTCCCTGATACGGTGAATAGCTCCGGGATTCCCTGTCGCCGGTTTCGTTGTGGGTGTCGACGGCCGCGCCGATTCTTCGCGAATGGAAATGCACCGCCAGCAACAACGCCGTGTAATACAGAATCGCCGGAATCAATGCGGCCTGAATGATTTTCAGGATGGTGACATCGGGAACAATCTCCAGCATCATGTAGGCGCCGGCACCCATGATCGGCGGCATCAATGCGCCGCCGGAACTGGCCGCCGCCTCGATTCCGGCCGCGGCCTCCGAGGTGAATCCCGTGCTCTTCATCAGCGGAATCGTCAGGGTTCCGGTCGTGGCCGTATTCGCCACGGCACTGCCCGATAATGATCCCATCAGGCCGCTGCTCAACACAGCGACTTTGGCCGGTCCTCCCGAACTTCTTCGAAACAACCGCCTGGCAAACCGGATGATGTAACCGGTGGCCCCGGTCTGTTCCAGCAAAGTGCCAAACAGCACAAACAGGAACACGTATTTGAACATGACGTTCAGGGCGATCCCGAACACGCACATGGTTCCCGATTGCAGGAAGGTCTTCTGGGATATTTGCTGCCACGTGAACCCGCGGTGCGGAAACAGCCAGTCGGGCATACTTTGCCCAAAGAATCCGTAGAGGATAAAAACCAGCGAAAGCAGTGGCAGCGTCCATCCGATCGAGCGGCGAGTCGCTTCGAGGATTAACAGAATCCCGATCGACGCGATCACAAAATCCACCGGCTTTTCCTCGCCCGCCCGGTCTCCCAGCAGGGTGCCATCGACCCAGAACGCCGACAGCAGTTTTTCGCTTTGCACAAAGACATAACCGAAAACGGCGACCGTCCCCACGATCAGGATCAGGTCGATTATGTTTCCGGGAAACCAATTTGGTTTTCGTTTGATCAGCGTGTGCTGAAGGAAAACCAGCGTCAGCCCCAGCATGCCGAACAAGGCGAGTTTGGGCTGGTCATCCAGCAAGGTGGTATTCACGACAACCAGCACGAACACACACAACACCACCGCCAGAATGTTGAACACGAAATCTCTGTAGCGGCGGGATGTTTGTTCCGACATTTTGCTGGTTGCCAACTGCTCAAGCCCAACGGCAGCTTGGGATTACGGAACCTTGCCGCATTCACCAGAGCTTGGTGTTTTCGGGTTGTCCTGAGTTTCTCCGACCCGGCCATCCCGGGTATGAAATTGCGCTAATTCGCATCGTCGCCGGCGGAATCGGGCCAGATACCGATTTCCCTGAAATACCGGATGGCGCCGGGATGGAAGGGCGTCCCCGTGTCTTTCACGATATTTTTTGCACCCAGTGCCTTGCCCGCAGGATGTTGCTCGGTGACCGCGTCGCGATGCTCGTGCAGCAACTTCGTCAGATTGTAGACCAGATCCTCGTCCACGTTGGCATGTGTCACCAGAATCATATTGCCCACGTTAATCCCGGTCATATCCTCTTCCAGATCGCTGTATTTGTCGGCAGTGATCGGCACCGGGAAGTAGAACGGATGTTGCTCCATCAGTTTCTGCGGAGCATCTTCATCGAATGTCAGAAACACGACATCCTGTGTCGCACACAGACTGGTGACTGCCGGGATGGGAATCGCACCGCCCATAAACGCCGCGTCGGCCTTGCCATCACCAATCATCTCCGATGCCGCCAGATAGTTGCCAGGGATGACTTCCATGTCGTCGTACGATACGCCATGCACCTCCAGCAGCGGTTTGAGGAAATAATCGAAGCCGGCTCCCGACGGCCCCAACACCACTCGCTTGCCCTTGAGGTCCGCAATCGACTCGATGCCGGAACCGCGGGTCGTCACGAACACTCCCACGTTGGGGGCCATGGTAGCGACGACACGAATATCACGGGGTGTTTCCCACGCTCCCTCACCGCGGACTGCAAAATACGAAATCGCGGCGTTCGCCATTCCGAATTCAATCTCTCCAGACTCCAGCTTGCGGATGTTTTCCTGCGTCCCCTTGGTGCCCTGAGCCGTCACGGACCAATCGAGATCGCCCTTGTTCGCGTCAAGCGTGTTGGCAATGGCGTTGCCGACCTGGGCAAAAGCGCCGCCGCCCGGTGCGGTTCCGATGGTGATGAACTTGCGGCCTGAATCCTTGCCCCCCGTCGCATCACAACCGAGGGTCACTACCATTAGGGCAATTGCCAAACAGGCGAAGCACCCGTGAAGAAACAAGGCAGTTTTGCTGGAGTTGCGGAACATATTGGGCCCTGAATGTAAAATGAAAGCCAAAGAAACCGACGCTGACCGCCCGGGAACGGATTTTTCAACCGCACCGATGTTATCACTGCCCGTGCACAGACGCCAGAATACGCGCCGGCCAGCCACCGAGATGGTTGCCCGGCGATCGGAAAACTTGCCCGGCTGTTAAGTCGAATGCGAAGGATTGCCGGTAATCTGCGTATGGGCAGGCAGCTTCAGCATCCGCGGCGAAATGGGCGAATGGCCCGCCCCTGCTAATGACAGAAAACCGCAAAAACGCCTTGAAGTTTCGCGGCAAATTTCCATAATGGCGGGTTCGCAATTCAACTTTTGGACCTTGTTTGAACTGAATCCAGCCGATGAGAAGACCTTCCCGACCCCGTTCGCGTCGCAAAATGAAAGCCAAGACGCGGACCGTCCGCAAGGATCCGCTGTTCGTCGATGGCCAGCGTCCCCGTCCCATGTACGTCGATTACAAGGACGTGGATTTCCTCAAGAAACTCGTCAGCCGCCATGGCCGAATCGTCGGGCGTCGCAAGTCTGGTTGTTCGGCAGTCAGCCAGCGCTCCGTGACAGAAGCTATCAAACGAGCCCGGTTCATGGCCCTGCTGCCCTACGTCGGCGACTAAGTCCCCGTGGCTCGGGCGTGAGCTCAGCCGAACGGGAGACGGCGAAGCCGGGGTCGGATGAGGGCCGAACTGAACGAACCAACAACCCTGCCTGTCCTGCAACGGACGGGCTATTTTTTTGCCCGCGACACATCCATGCCCGAGACTTTCCAAACCACTCGACTCGTCGAATTTCGCGACACCGACGCCGCCGGTATCGTGCACTTCTCGGTCTTCTTCGCTTATATGGAAGCGGCGGAGCATGAGTTGCTGCGGCACCTGGGCCTGAGCGTCGTGACGGAAATCGATGGCAAGACGGTATCGTGGCCGCGGGTAGCCGCACGCTGCGATTACCGCAAGGCGATCCGCTTTGAGCAATCGGTAACGATCGCTGTGTCGGTCGAGAGAATCGGTACCAAAAGTGTGACGTATCGATTCGATTTTCGTGACCAGTCCGGCGATGCCGTCGCCGACGGCACGATCACAGCGGTGTGTTGCGAGATTCCGCACGGTGACATCCGCGAATCCAGCCGGCCCGTCCCGATCGAAATCCCTGCGCTGTTTATCGACAAGCTGCGGCCGTACGTCATCGCCTGACGCAATCCCCAAACCAGCCCGACGCGCCACAGGATTTTTCACGTCTTTGGATAACTCGTGCTTGTGTATTGGTTTGTATCGCACAATAGCCCGAAGCGCAAGCGAGAAGCCCTAACACCTCGCTTGCGTTTCGGGCTATTGTTGTTGCACCAATGACCTGCGTCGACCGACGAAAAATCCTGGCCAGCGAGGATTGTGAGGGTTATCCCTCGCAGGCGCGTCGGGCTATTGGGAACTCGCCAAACGCACAACCAACCCGCGAATTCCTCTGCCTCTTCGCGTCTCCGCGAAACATCCCTCACGTGGTAACATCACCAACATGTCCGCATACCTGCAAGATCTAACGCTCCGCCTCGCCGCCGGGATAGCCCGTTTGCCTGAGGACATGCGTGCGCGACATGCGAATTATCTGAAAACGGCCCAACGCGATGATGGCGGTTTCGGTGGCCGCATGGGCGACAGTGACCTTTACTACACGTCGTTTGGATTGCGTGCTCTGGCCATCCTCGACCAACTCGACGACGAAGTCACAGGCCCCGCCACAACGTTCCTTCGTGCGAATATGCACTCGCACCAGTCGATCGTGGATTTCTTTAGCTTGATTTATTCGGCCGCAATGCTGTACGCGTTGTGCGGGATCGAGGTTTTCGAAGGGGCTGACCAGGGCTGGGATGAGAACGTTGCCGACTTTCTTAATTCGCTGCGACGCGAGGATGGAGGATTCGCCAAAGCGTCCGAAGGCCATGCCGGCAGCACCTATCATACCTTTCTGGTGTTGCTGGTCCTGCAGTTGATTGGACAACCAATTCACGAGCCCGAGCGGATCGTCGAATTTTTGATGAAACAAAAGACGGACGAAGGCGGA
>CAMYKF010000013.1 GCA_947258905.1 uncultured Pirellulaceae bacterium
AGGTTGCTGCAAAGGGTGATGGCGAAGGCAATGGCGATGGCTGCGATAGTTTTCATTGTTCTTCCTCGTATCGTTGTGGGCCCGGTGACTGGGTCTCGTTGGTTGGTCCTGGACCTGGTTGAATTCGTTGGCGATCAACTTCGATTGCCGTATGACCTTGAATTGCCATCGCGCAGCGGTCGCGGACAAAAAAATTGAAAAAAGTGACCGGATCACGAATTCGTGGCGAAATACAGCTTCGCCGGCCTCGGCAGGCATCCCGTGGGACAGGCATCATGCGCATCATGCCTGTCATTTACGTGTTGCAGGGGTGCGGCGTGCCATGCCCACGTGGGCCGTGGGCATGCTCGCTTTCACAGGCCCGTTATCATCAGGCCCTCCCACGTTGCCTCGTACTTGCGTGGTTAACGTCGCCAGCAACGGCGGCATTGTGGCTCATAGATCAAGCACTGTGGCACCTGGCTGACGGGGTTGAACAAAACAGGGGATGGCACGGATCCGCTTGCCGGCCTCACCGCCGATGCGGGTGCTGATTCCGTGACAGCGCGGTTCTACGGATTGGCGTATACACGACTACCCGAAATGTTCATCGGCATGGAATAGAAACCAGTTCGCGCCGTCACGAACAGCGTTTTGCGATCGGGACCGCCAAAGGTCACATTGGCTGGAGCTTCCGGAAATTCCAGCTTGTCGACAGCGTGGCCTTGTGGGCTAAACACATGCACAAAGTTGCCATTAGTCAGGTACAGATTGCCTTCGGCATCGATCGTCATGCCATCGCTGGCCATCGGAGCGAATTCGCGTTTGCCGGCCAGCTTGCCCGGCCCTTGCACATCCCAGGCAAAAACCTTGTCCGCCTCGGTGTCAGCCACATACAGCGTTTTGCCATCGTGGGACAACTCGATGCCGTTGGGCCGTCCCAGATCGTCGATCACGCGTGAAATATTCCGGCCACGATTCACGTAGTAAACCGCCTCCATATCCTGTTCCAGATCGTCGCGATTGCCGTAACGCGGATCGGTAAAGTAAAAGCCGCCTACCGCATCGAGTGTGATGTCGTTGGGGCTGTTCAGTTTTTTACCTTCGAACTGGTCGGCCAACACCTTGATGTTGCCCTCGGCATCGGTCAATGTGACCCGTCGCGCGCCGCCCTCACAAGTAATCAGAGCGTCGTTTCCCGTCCACACCAGGCCGTTGGCTCTGCCCGATTCTTTTCGAAAGGTATCCGTTTCGCCCGTGCCTGGATCGTGCACCAGAATTTTTTCGTTGGGGATGTCCGAGAAGTAGATTTTTCCATCGGGGCCCATCGCCGGGCCTTCGGTAAACCGAAATCCATCGGCAAGTTTCCGGGCCGGACCAGCAGACAGGTCAATCGCTGCGATGGTGGAAGGGGGAATCGGCTCCGACGCGACCGCGTCGTCGGGCAGTTCCTGAATTCGGATATTGCGCCAACGCACGGTGATCGGGTCCTTGCGACCGCCGACGCCATGGACTTGCAAGGCGATGAATCCCTCAGACGTCATGTCGTCTTGCAAGTCGGCGGCCGGCACACCGTTGAGCCAGGTCCGTATGGAGTCCCCGATCGCTTCGATGCGGTAGTGATTCCAGTCGCCCTGTCGAAAGGCATAACGGGCTTCGGTGTTTTGCTCCAGGTCAAACAGCCAGCCACGTCGCCCCTCGTCGTAGATACCGGCCGACCAGGCTCGTTCCGAAGGATCAATTTCAACCTGATAACCATGCACCCGTCCGTTTTTGAACTCGGGGTCACTGTTGGATCGAATCTGAATCCCGGAATTCAGCTCCGGATGCACCTGAAATTCGAGCTCAAGGATAAAGTTCCTGTACGTGCCTGCGGTGCACAGAAACGAGTTGGGTGTATTGGGAACGGTGGAACCGACAATGCATTCGTCCTCAACGGCGTATTCCGCCTTTCCGCCCTTTTGAGTCCATCCATCCAGGGAATTGCCGTCGAACAGGTTGGTCCAGGCCGGTTGTTGGGCGTGAATTTGAACAACGGCGACCAACGCGAACAGGAAAGCCAAATAAAATCGCATCATTGCATACTTCCCAACAAGACAATCAACAACGACAAAGCGACACCAGTATACCTGCCCCATCGCGCGACAGGCGCGGAGCGATATCAGTATAGTGACCAAATGTCAGTCCGGGCATTTGGGGGCAAAAGTTGAGCAGTTGGTCAGGGCGCAAAGGGGGCAAAGTCAAAGCCTCGGAGCGAAGACAGCAGGGCGTAAATGCCGTCGCTCCTGACTTGCGAGTGCTTCATCATCTGGGACCCGGACTAACGTCCGGGCCTATCGACTGCCGTCGCTCCGCGGCTGACGGGCTGCAAAACGCTGAAGCAAGTTCTCCCGCCGGTCCCTGCTAAATAATCGTCTTCAACAGTTCCTCAATCTGCTCGTCCGCGGTTTCCACAGCCGCTTCCAGCAACCGATCATTGCCGCCACACCAGGGAATCTGGAAATCGAAATGGATATCCGGCTCGACTCCCACGCCTTCCAGGACAACATCGCCCGTGAATTGCTTGAGGGCTTCCGAGGACAGTGCCGGATACATTAGTCCATTTCCGGACGGCAACGGGGCCATCGTGGCCCCGGTCACTGCTCCGGCGGTGCGCTGCCCAATCACGGTTACATGCGGATGCTCCTTGATCAGCAACGACAACATCTCCTTGGCGCTACGTGTCAAATCGTCGGTGATGGCAATCACCGGGACGTCGCTGCGCCGAATCAGCTTGTCCATCGAAAGTACAACGGGGACCAGTCCGCCGCGTCCCCGCAAATCAAGAATCAGCATGTGGCAATCGTCAAACTGGTCCTCCATCACTTCATCCGCCAGGGCGGTCGTTTTCATCGACATCAGATTCCAGAACCGCATATAGCCATACCGGTTTTCTCCGCTTTCGATGACACGCGCGCTCAACTGGATCACGTCTTCGGCCGGCACGGCCTGGCGGGCCACCAGCGTGGCCGATTCCACATTCGAATTCTGGCGCCGCCGAAATCTCACGCTGACTTCCTCATCCGGCTCGACTTGAATGAAGAACAAATGGCGGCGATGTTCCTGCCCTGCCAGGATCAGCCGTCGGGAGTTCTGCAATTTCATGTTGTTGATGGAAATAATCTCGTCACCGAGCTTGATGTCCGATTCATAAATAGCTGATCCCGGCATGCGATCAATTACAAAGTATCGGGACTGACCGTCGATTTCGTGCCGCTGCAGCGTGACACCGAGATCCCCGGACACACCGCCCGTCAACTGGCTGAACGACTGTCTCGGCAGAATTGAGGTATGAGAAACATCAATTTCGTCAATGATTTCGTTGATCGCCTCGGCCGCTTCGCGAGGTGAATTGCTTTTTTGAACCGCCTTGACCAGTCGTTCGGCAACCTGATCGAGGAAGTCCGGTCGCTCGGTCCGTTCCAGATGGTTGCGGATAATGCGACTGGCCCGCAGACGTTCCACGATCACCGGAATGTCGATCAGTTCCTTGCGAAAGGTCGTCAGCACGAGTTCCACTGGCTCGCCCTCACGCTCCACCTCCGCCGACAGTTCGGTATCGGGATCAGTGGTGGACAACAATTTGCCCAGTTCGCCCAGCGAAGAAGGCGAGAGCTCGATATCGGCTACGGCGATGATCCGGTCGTTTTCCTGAAAGGGACAGGAGTCTGCCACGTAGTCATGCACCTTGCCGACCAATACCTGACCATCTTTGCGTTTGATTCGGATGCCCATCGAGGATCCGCGCCAGTGATCGTATTCGTCACTGACGCTGATGTCGGGAGCTTCCACCGCGGCCTGAGCCTGCAATTCGGAAACGGCCGGGCCCGGCACAACGACCAGGGACCACGCAGCCACCAGTGCGGCCAGTCTGAACCAATGTACGCGTTGCTTAATCATCTTCCTGTCTCAACCTTTTGGCTTCCTCCAGGTATTTGCGGTAGGTGGGGCGGGCCAGCAGCTTGTGCTGGATGACATGAATCGCCGTGGCGACCTCGGCCCTGTCCGATGGATGCAGTTCCTCCAGTTCAAAGAACTTACCCGCTGCCTGGGCCGTCAGTTTCCAGCATTCCGCTTCTGCTTCGTTCATGCCCGCGGCCAGAACCGCCTGTCGGTCCGGATCGACAGACTGCTGGGCATGGGCCGTTTCGCACAGTCCGAAAGCCACCCCTCCGGCGAGGGCAGTGGTCATGGCGGCTCTTCTGTCAAGTTTCATCATACACTCCTTGATATCCAGTCGCTTCGGTTGATTTGATCCCGGCAACAAATTCTAATTGGGTTGCGTGAAATCAACTACCTGGAGCCAAGTTATGTCCATAACCAAACCATTCAACCTGCTGCAATGGATTGCCGACCACGAAGACGAATTCAAGCCGCCGGTGATGAACAAGCAGTTTTACCAGGAAGCCAACGATGTGATTGTGTTCGTTTCCAAAGGTCCCAACACACGCAACGACTATCACGTGAATCCGACCGAGGAATTGTTCTATCAGCTCAAGGGCGACATCGCTGTCCGCGTACGCCCGCTGGATGGGACACCACCGCACGAGGTCGTGATTCGAGAAGGCGAGATGTGGTTGTGTCCGCGTGATGTTCCTCATCGGCCGCAACGACCCGACAGCACGCTGGGATTGATTGTCGAATTTCCGCGTCAGACGGTCGAGCATTTGCGCTGGTACTGCAATTCCGATGAACACCTTGTGCATGAAGCCGAATTCGAACTCAAGCATATCGACCGCGATCTGCATCGGATCATGGATGAATTCTGGAATGGTCCGGAAGCGGTTCGCACCTGCCCGGTTTGCAACACGGTGATCGAACGGGCCGGCGAGTTCTCGCTGGACGCCGTCAGCCAGTCGCCATGATGCTCCCCAAAACCGAGATAATTTCCGGCAAATTGAAACTGGCATTGGCAGTGTGCGTTTGCTGCTGCCTGGCGGTAGAGCGTCCTGGCCAGGCACAGGACCAAAAACCATCGGTCACCTGGCATGACGCCAGGGAACTGGGCATCGAAGGTCGCGGGTTTTCCGATACTGAGAAGTTCTTTGATCGATTGCCGGTCCGGGCAGAATCGGTCGTGCGACCCCAGGTGTGGAACCTCAGTCGGTTTGCATCCGGCATGCAGGTGCTGTTCAAGACGGATTCGCCGCAGATTCATGTTCGCTACAAGCTGACTGCATCGCAACTCGCAAAGCCGCACATGCCTGCCACCAGCGTCAGTGGTGTCGACCTGTATAGCAAAAACGGCGACGGCCAGTGGCGGTGGGCAGCCGTCCTGAAGCCCGCGAAACAGGAAATTGAGTCTGCGTTGCTGCGCAACATCGCTCCGAACCCTGACGGATCACCGCGCGAATTCCGCCTGTACCTGCCCCTGTTCAATGGCATTGAAGACCTGGAAATCGGCGTACTCGAAGATTCATCCATCGAGGCGATCGAGCCGGATTCGCAACGGCCCATTGTTTTTTACGGTACGTCGATCATGCATGGAGCGTGCGCGTCACGCAGCGGCATGACCATTCCCGCCATCATTGGCCGTCGTCTGCACGTGCCGATCATCAACCTTGGGTTCTCGGGAAACGGACGCATGGAACAGGAAGTGGGCCAGTTCATCGGTGAACTGGACGCCAGCCTGCTGGTGATTGACTGTTTGCCCAATATGAATGGCAAGCAGGTCAGCGAGCGCTGCATACCGCTGGTTCGCCAGTTGCGTGCCAGCCATCCCGAAACGCCAATCTTGCTGGTCGAAGACCGGGTGTTCACCAATGCCTGGGTGCGACGTAATGGCGACGCCGGTCATCGGGCCAATCATGCGGCGTTGCACGAAGCCTTTCACAGCCTGCTGGACGAGGGCGAGAAGAATTTGTACTACCTGACAGCCGACGATTTGCTGGGCGACGACCACGAAGCGGCCACGGATGGTTCCCATCCCAGTGATTTGGGAATGGTTCGTTATGCCGATGCCTATGAACCCGTGGTACGCGAGATCCTCGAGTCGAGGCGGGAACCGTGACACTGAATGAGCCTGGGTTCTGTCAATTGCTTGAGCCGTTTGCCGATTTTCCGGAATTGCTGCGCCGTGTGGAATTGGTACTCAACGCGATTCCGCCAGAAGTGCAACAGGATTTTCTGGAAGATCCACGCTTCCAAACCGCCTTGCACCATTTTATCCCCGGCAGCGGCACGACTGTGAAACTCGCGGTACCGGGGCCAGCGGGTCAGGGCAGTCGCTGTGTCGCGCTGAAACCGCGGCTGGCAACCAGCAACGAGCGATTCGCGTTGTATGTCATCGCACACGAATTCGCCCACGCATGGCTGCGCAATGGCGGCTGGGGCGAAATTCTGGACAGTGAAGAAGCAGCCGATGCGCTGGCCGCCCACTGGGGCTTTGAGAAACCGCCACGCAAATTCTGGCCATTCCCGCCGTGGCCAACCACTGAACGACAGGAAACCTGATCGTGAAAAGCGATTACGAATGGGTCTGATGCGAACCTGTTGCTGACGCATGTGTCGACACTACCACATTCACAACCGTTGATACCGCTATGGCAACGACACTAAAAGACCTTGGCTGGAAGCCGTTTTTTCAGGCGCAACTCGACCACGATGACACGGATTCGTTAACCGTGGCGCGGATTACCGCCCGCCATCGCACCCAGGTCATTGCGGCTACGCAGCACGGCGAAATTCCTGTGCCGCTGCAATTGCTGGACGGTTGCGACGACGTCGCGGTGGGCGACTGGCTGGTGCTGGATGCCGTCACGCAGCGGGCCCGACGTCGACTGGACCGTCAATCCTATCTGCAACGCAAGGCAGCTGGCGAAACCGTCAAATCCCAACCCATCGCCGCAAATATCGATACGCTGTTCATCGTCAGCTCGTGCAATCAGGACTTCAATCTCTCGCGACTTGAGCGGTACCTTGTGTTGGCCATCGAAGCGGACATTACGCCAGTCGTGGTGTTGACCAAGGCTGATTTGTGCGACGATCCTGCGGCCTTGCGTCAACAAGCTGAACGGCTGCACAGTGGTCTGATCGTCGAGACACTGGACGCCAGGGACGAACGGCAAGCCGGCGAAAATCTTGGCCACTGGTGCGGCCCCGGGCGGACCGTCGCCCTGGTTGGATCCTCAGGCGTCGGCAAGTCCACACTGGCCATGGCCCTGGGCGCAGGCCACATCGACACGGCAGGCATCCGCGAGGACGATGACAAAGGCCGACACACCACCACCTCCCGCGCGATTCACCGCCTGGCCGCCGGCGGCCTGTTGATCGACAACCCGGGTATTCGCGAATTGCAACTGCCGGCCTGCGAGCAGGGTGTGTCAGACCTGTTCGAAGACGTGACGGCGTGGTTTGGACAGTGCAAATTCCGCAA
>CAMYKF010000014.1 GCA_947258905.1 uncultured Pirellulaceae bacterium
TCATCTATAAACTGTGGGAACCTTTACCCGACGGCTCCGACCAGTTCGATACCGGCCTGACCATCAATATTGTCACCAATGTCCAGGCCGCCGGCACCACACCAGGCAGATACGCTGCACAGTACATCCGGCAACTGGAATCGCAGGATGTGACCGTCGTCTCACGCTCGGAACCAACGGAGGCTAATGGCCTCATTCGCAGCGGCATCACGGTCGATCAAAAAATGACCATTACGGATTCCGAAAAGGAATACCGGATTCGTTACGAATTGTTCGCCGACGATGAGCGAAACATGCTGTACGTGTTGGTGGCTGGCACGCCGGTCGTAAGTTGGGACGAATACCAGAATACGTTTCGCACCATGACCGGACAATTCAAGCTGATCGATACCAATCGTCAGGATGACGACTGAATGCCCGAGGCTGTCACGGCGCGGAATGACCGCGCCAGTGACCACCTGAGCTTCTTTTTATCTAGTTCCAGTACCAATCTGTCGCCGCAAAGGCTGAATCGACCAGGGCGTGACTGGCAGCCATGGATCCCACCATCTGCTGACCGACCGAAGTCTGTCCGCTCTCAACAGCATTGGCAGAATGGTTCGCATGCCAATGATGCCAGGCTGACTCCAGGGACGGTGACAGGGACTGGTGGCTTGACAACGCGTTGCTCGAAAAAAGGTCGTTGCCCACACCTTGTGCGGAAACCTGCACGCGGTCCATGCCACGGGCAGCCTGCACGGCACCAAAGTCTCGGAGGCCGACTGGTTTGACGGGCAAACGGGTTTTGCCGCGTCCCTGTGTGGTGGCAATATCGAGTTTCCAGCCGTTCAGCGAACCGCCATCGAAATACTCGAAATCGTAGACGATCAGCCACCAGCGACCGTTGGGGTTCTTGCCATTCAGCAAATCCAGGCTTCGCCGCGACCGATAGCTTCCCTCGAACGGCGCAACGCCATCCTGAATCCGAATGTCCGCTTGCTGGTCGAACACGGTATTCGCAAAGTCGTCTCCCGAACCGCCAACCCGATTGGCCAGTTGGATGCGGGTTCCGTCAGGCGATACCAGAACCAGTCGCAAGTCGCTGACCCAGGTGTGGTCAATGTCTACCTGAACATTGACATCGGTGATTCTGCCCTGCACGCCACTGACATCAATCGGCGTGTAAACGTAATTGGGGGAATACGGACTGATGATCCTGTCGGTGTTGTTGACAAATGTGTGGTAACCACCCTGGGACATGTCAGCGACATGGTCGATTGCAACCCGGTAACTACCAGTTTCACTGTCAGCAAAGGCTCCGGCGGTCAGGTAATATTGACCCGATTCCAGTTGCATGGTGATGCGGCTGTTGAGCGTGCCACCGGAATCGTCGTTCTGCCCGATGAGACGCCCGGCGGCATCATAGACGCGCAAGTACGTATCGAGTCCGCTACCGTTTTCAGCCAGCGCAATCGTGGTCTCGCCGGATTCATCGATCACAAATCCAAACGCATCGCGGTCACCGGTGGTTTCCAGCACGCCGGTCTCGCTGCCAAATCCATCGTTCAACTGAATCGGTGTTGCGCTGGCACCGGGAGCATTGCTGTGATCGTCACTGGCGCCGCCGCCACCGCCACCACCACCCGGATCACCAGGTGTGCCACCAACAATCGAGTCGATCCAGGCGGCATGCACGTCCACTCGGGTGTCGAACGAGTAGTCACCCAGTCGGTGAGGATCGCCGGTTCCTCCCGAAGTGACTCCCGCGATCAACAACTGGCCGCCCACATTCACAAAGGCCGGTCCCCCTGAGTCACCGGGAGCCGTGTTGGCTTCCTGATGACTGTTGAAGTTCCAGGCGATGTGATGATTGGTCAGGAACTCCAGTTCCGTTTGCCCGACTTGCTTGCCCGTGTCATTGGGGTCGTAGCCGCCGGTACTGGTGCCGCCTTGTCCAAAGCCGACCAGTGTCAGCATCTGGCCGACCTGCGGTGCCTGACGCAGGATCGACATAGGTGCGATTCCCGGGACCGGTCTTGCCAGTTCAATGATGGCGATGTCGTTGCCGGCACCAAAATTGAAGGGGTTGTAATCGGGGTGAATAGTCACGGAACTCGAAGCAAAAGTCTGTCCGCCCACTTCGAATAACGCCTGCCTGTTGCCAACTCCCTCCAGACAATGCGCCGCAGTCAGAACGTGCGTCGGTGAAATCAGGGTGCCCGTGCAACCCAGCGGCCCCACGTATCCGACGGCCGGAAAGCCTTGAGTTTGTTCGCCGTTAACGATCCGCTGGATCAGGTCCTGTTGAGACTCGGTCTGGTCCATTGCCGAATCTGAACTCGCGACCAATTGGGCAGTCTCGGTGGCAAACGGATGTTCGATCACGGGTTCGAATCCGGTTGCCGTCATCAATTTGCGTTCTTCCAGGTTGTCAAAGGCCAGGCTGACCGCTGCATCGTGGCGTCGTCGCCTGTTACGAGAAATTGGATAGCGCATTTTTCGGATGCTCCCTGCGAAAAGAATGTGTTTCAGGCATCGACCAGCAATACCGGCGTGCCGCCAGTGGGAGTGGTTATCAGCTATGGCGAAATTGCGACGTCGCAAGTGACAGCCGGGCCAGGGAATTTGAGGAATTTTTCGCCTGCCAGCAAAAGACAGCTCGGGGAAACCCCCGGATTACTGATTCACGAGGATTTCGCAGTCAGGATGATTGGCGAGGTAATCAGTGATTCCCGCATCCGAAATTTCCGTTTCACTGACGTCCAGCAACACCAGCTCGAGACCGGCCAGTTCCTCCAGCCCCTGATCGGTCACCGGGTTGCCGCTGATGTTCAGGTCCAGCAGCGACGTCAGAGTGCCAAGCTCCTGCAAGTCCCGATCCTGCAATTCCAGTTTGGCCAGGCTGAGGCTTTCCAGGTGCTGAAATCGTGACAGCGCGACCAGTCCCGAACGATCGACATTCGTTTCGGCAATATCGAGTGTGACCAGGAGAGGCAGATGGCGGGCCAGATCAGCCAGCCCCTGGTTGCCGACATCCGTGCCGGTCAAATGCAACTCACTCAACGTGCGCAAGTCGGCAAATCTGGACAGGCCGGCATCGGTAATTGGGCAATCGTCCAACACCAGCATCTGCAACGCCGTCAGTCCGGCAAGGGACTCGAGATCGTCGTCACCGATCGCCGTGCCAGCCAGGTCCAACTGCGTGAGCAAGCCGAAGCATCCCAGTGACTCCACTGCCGCCCCGGTTATGTCGGTGCCTTCGAGGTCGAGAATTTGCAGGTTGGTCAATGGCTCAAGCAGTCTCACACCTTCATCGCCGATGGCATGATCCATCAACTGCAGCGTATGCAAATCGCGCAGGCCAGAGAGGTACCGCAGGTCGTTGTCATCGTCGATGCCTGTGTTGTTGAAGCCCAACGCTCCAAGCCCCGTCAGTTTGCCCAGCGATTTCAGGTGAACGCCCTCCAGCCGGGTGTCATAAAAGGTCAACGTGTGCAGGGCGGGGAAATTCCGGAGTTCGTCCAGGTCATAGTCCTCTGCGTCACCGCCGTAAAATGAAAGGGACTGCAGGGTTTTCAGTTGTGCCAGTGACGCCAGGGGGATTTCGTCGGCCGAATCCGGCAAGTCGATGTGAGTGATTTCAAATTCGCTCGCCGGCAATGCCGCTACGTCGTAGAAATCCTGAGTTCCCAATTCCGTTTCCGCCGTCAACATGCCACCGCCATTGAGAATCCACTTGGCCAAATCGCGAGGCCCGGTCGATTCGGCAACCTGACCGTCTTCACCGCGGAACCATCCGGATACCAGCCAGCCGATCAGCACCAGGGCCGCCACCAACACGGTGGCCAGCAAGGCACGCGGCAGTTTTTTTCGTGGACCATCGATGACTTTCACCGGTGCGATTTCCGTTACCGGTTGCGCCACAACGACGGCAGTCGCGGAGTCGGTGGAACCGTCCTTTTGCAATTCGCCAAAACTGCGCAGACATTCGGCAACCTGACTCATGGAATCAAAACGATCCTCGGCGTTTCTTGCCACCATGCGACCCAGGCATTTCTGGACGGGCAGCACGCGGCCCATTTCATCGGTGACGGGCGGCACACTCGATTCACGATGTGCCACCAGCACCTGAATCGGCCCGGGCAAATCAAACGGGGGGCGGCCCGTCAACAAGTAAAACAGCGTGCACCCCAGGCTGTAGATATCTGATCGCACGCTGGCCGATGGGGCGTCCAGTGCCTGTTCGGGCGCCATATAGGCAACCGTCCCCATGGGCATGCCTTCCTCAGTCAGCTTTGCGGCCGATTCGCGATCCGTGAACGATGCCTGTTTGATGCGAGCCAGGCCCAGATCCAGCAGTTTTGCCTGACCGTCACTCGTGAGCAGAATATTGGAAGGCTTGATATCGCGGTGGATAATCCCCTGGACGTGAGCCTGTTGCACGGCATCGGCAACCTGGGTGATCACGTCAATGGCGTCCGGTACGGTCAACGGTCCGGATTCCCTGACGACCTCCCACAAGTTTTTGCCATCCACGTATTCCATCACCAGGAAATGCTGTCCCTGACTTTCATGAGCGTCGTAGGCAGTCACGATGTGGGGATGGTGCAGTTGCGCAGCCACCTTGATTTCACGCCGAAACCGCGCGACCTTTTCAGGCGAATTAACAGCGTGGTCAGGCAGTACCTTGAGCGCCACGATGCGCTGCATGGACTGGTGCAGGGCCTTGTACACAACTCCCATGCCACCGGCCCCCACCATGTCCAGGATGACATAGCGGTCCAGGACCAGTTGACAATCGCGATTGCCCAGCAGGACGTTGGCCTGGAACGGCGTCAACGAGCCCTGATCTGCCAGTTGACGGGCCACCGGAAACGCCGACTCGTCCCCTTGCCCGGCCACTTGCGACTCGAGTTCATCCAGTTGACTGGCGTCCAGCAGACCACTGTCTTGCAATTTCGTTACGAACTCGGCCACACAGCGAGACGACTCGCCAATCACCGAGTCAGCACTGGCGTTCTTGGCAAGGCGGGGCGACTCCTCGAACAGCCACGCGGATTCCGAAAGCAGTTCGATTTGCCATTTGAGTTCTGCCAGCAACTCGGGCGACTCGGCGCAAAGTTCTTCGGCCGAAACCTTCCGACCTTGCTGGCGGGCCAGCTCCCGGTTGATCAACAGTTCTTCCACTCGCGGGTCCATGTTCAATTACGACCTGTTGCCGTTGGTTTTGTGTCATTGTCGACGAGCATTTGCCGCAACGAAGTACGCGCCCGGTGCAGCCGGCGAATTACGGTTCGTTGTGAGACCCCCAGCAACCGCGCGATTTCCGATTGTGGCAATCCGGCATACCAGGCCAGGTCAAACACTTCTCGCTCCTGGTCAGGCAATTGCGTGGTGGCCTGGTGAAACGTGGTCCACTCGTCGAGCGAAACCGGTTGGGAGAACTGCTTGCCGGCGGCCACGCCGTCCAGCGCGGCGCCCGGATCATCGGCTGCCCGTCCCTGAGCATCGGAATGATGCAGAGACCCTTTGCCGTAGATGCCAAAATAGTGACGGGACAAGTCGATTAGTGTGCGGCGAATCTGGGTGACGGCCAGTCCGAGGAAGCCTCGCACCGATTCAGGTTGTGTGGCATCGAGCGACCGATGCAGGCGAATCAACGCGGACTGGAACACATCGTCGGTATCCTCCCAGCGACGCACGCCGGGATATTGCCTCAACATCCGGTGTGTCAACTCGCGCATACGGGCATCGACCCGGCCAACCAGACTGTTAAAGGCAGCCTCGTTACCCCCGTACACATCGTCCAGCAAGGACTGCAGATCGGCGATCGTCTGTTCTGAAAAATCCATCGGGATGGACCATGCTAACATGTTTGCCATAGCGATTCAGGCTTGTCACTACTGACGTGTGATCCAGCCAACCGCACCGCGGGTGCCGTTTTTATGAATTAACGTGCGGTCCGACCGAAATTATGCGCCCGGTCAGGAGGTAGACTAGAATAGTTCCAGATAGTCACCGCCGATGGAACCAAAAAATGCGATCGTATTCTCAAACAGCATTTGTCCTGACTCCCGTTTCAATGTTGTTTCTGGTGGCGGGGTGTTCACCCCCTAGCGCGTACCAGGAACTACCTCCATCGCGCGTCACCGTCGCTACACCGATCGTCCAGACGGTTCCGATTTGGCACGAAGAAAACGGCGAAACGGAAGCTGTCGAACAGGCTGTCGTGCGTTCGCGTGTGCGCGGCATTTTGCAGGAGATCAAGTTCGAGCCTGACGCGGAAGTCACCGAGGGTAAACCGCTGTTTCAGATTGAGCAAAAGGAATTCCTGAACGCTGTGCAGGCTGCCAAGGCGTCGGTGAGTTCGGCAAAGGCAGCACTGGTTTCCGCCGAGGCGGCCCTGTCCGTTGCCGACGCCCGAATCGCTGCTGCCGAGGCCGAGGTGGCTGTAACGCAGGCCGATTTCAACCGCCAATCCGAATTGCTCGATCAAGACGCCATTGCCCGAAGCGAATGGGAAGCTTCCCAAGCCAGACTGGCCACTGCCAAAGCTGCCTTGCAGGAAGGCACCGCAGCGCGCGAATCGGCGGAAGCAGAAATCGAGAATGCCGAAGCAACAGTGGAAAAAGCCGAAGCCACACTTGCCCAGGTAAAACTCGATCTGGAATGGACAACGGTAACCGCGCCCATTGGCGGCCGAGTAACAAGAATCCTCACCAAGCGAGGCAATCTGGTAGAGAACGGGACTGAATTGGTCGAGATCGTTCAACATGATCCGATCTGGGTGAACTTCAATATCAGCGACAGACTGTTGCTGGATCTCGAGCGCGAATATGGGGCAGCCGACGAACCATCAGACCGACGGGTAACCGATGTGACTGCTTACGTGAAGCGCAGTGGCGATAGGGGATATCCATTCGAGGGCACACTGGATTTTGCGGATCCGCGAGTCGATCAGGCGACCGGGACCATGCAGCTGCGAGGTGTGTTTCACAGCCAGCCTGGCAAATTTCTGCTGCCGGGCCTGTTCGTTCGGGTGCGGATTCAGATTGGATCCCGGGAAAACGCCCTGTTGATCCCGGAACGGGCCATCAACCGCGACGCCACGGGCACATTTGTGTATGTCGTCGGGGATGACAACATCCCTGCTCGGACGTCCGTGACGACCGGCCCCAAACACAAGGACATGATCGTCGTTGACGATGGGTTGCAAAAAGGCGACCGGGTGATTGTCGACGGCGTGCAAAAAGTGCGTCCTGGTGCGACTGTGAATCCAGTAAACGCACAGACTCCTGTCGAAACCGGATCGGAAGAGCCATAACTCGCCCGCCCGATCCATTCTCTCCTGTCCTTTCCGCACTCGACTCAGCCCATCATCCTCGATGTC
>CAMYKF010000015.1 GCA_947258905.1 uncultured Pirellulaceae bacterium
ATCCAGGCCGGCAACCGCGCCTCCTCCGGGCCCGAGTTCCGACCAGCTTTTTCAGCGCTGTCTCATCGACAACCTCCGCGAAGGGGTGGTCATGGTGGACCGGCATCTCAAGGTAAAGATGTGGAGCCAGACGGCCGAGCAGATGACCGGCATTCGCGGACCTGGAATGATAGGCAGCAAATGGCTGCCCAGTCACATCGATCTGCGTGACCGGTTTGACAAAAGCATCCCGGACAGCGCCTGTCCGGTTGCTGAGTCGATTCGCAAGGCCGAGCAAACGCTGATTGCCGCTACCTTGACCGGTCGCGGTGGCCGCAAGGTGGCCATCGACCTGCACTCGGTGCCAGTAATCGGTCATGATCTGGCAGTGCATGGTGCCACGATTCTGCTGCATGACCTGTCCTCCCAGCTGGATCTGGAGCAGCAAGTACTGACGCTGTACGCCCACGCCACTCGCGACCAGTTGACGGGCGTCGCCAATCGCGCCCATTTCGAACGCTCGCTGGACGCACGGATCAAGGAATTTCAGGACAAGGGCACAATCTGCAGCCTGATCGTCGCCGATATCGACTTTTTCAAGAAAGTCAACGACGATTTTGGCCATCACGTCGGCGACCACGCCCTGATGAGTTTTGCAAAAATCCTGCAACAAAACACTCGTGTTCACGACCTCGTCGCGCGATACGGCGGCGAGGAATTCGTGATCATCTGCCCCAACTGCTCGGTCGAACACGCCATCGAACGGGCCGAAGAGATTCGCCAGGCACTGGAGCAGACCCCGCTGGCGTCGCTTAATGGAAAATGCGTGACCGCCAGTTTCGGTGTCACGGAATTCCAGCAAGACGATTCGGCCATTTCCGCGTTCGTGCGAGCTGACCAGGCCCTGCTGAATGCCAAGGAAAACGGTCGTAATCAGGTGCAAAAATTGCAGACCGAATGCCTTTCAGAAGTCAAGACTTCTCGCAAGGAACGTCAACAAAACGATCTGGAATGGCGTCGGCTCAAGGGCGTGATTCTGCAATCCGATGAGGGCGAAAGCCAGAGCCCGGTTGATGTCCCTGAGCACGGCCAGGCCGTCGATGAAGAACGAACCGTCTTTCTGAGGGTGAATCTCCGGCATGCTGGCGGCGAAGTCGGTTGTAAACTCGCCGACAATTTCCTCGAGAAGATCTTCCAGGGTGACGATTCCCTGGACGTCTCCGTACTCGTCCACCACCAGCGCGATGCAAAGTCATGCGAATCAAGGTCTCGATCCGCGTCGTCAAGACTCGCGATCGCCGCCACAAGGACCTGGAACGACGCGTCAATATCCTGATGCGGGATTTGCTGGAGCACCTTACTATCTCCAAGCTGCCCGACGACGAGGACGACGCACGATACTAAACAACAACGCGACTCGCTCACGCCCCGCCGATCTCCATTCGCCCGTCCCGCACGGGCGATTTTTTATTCGCGGACATATTCCACGGGCCTCTGATTGAAAGGCATCCGCGGTTGCGTTACCCTGTCCGCTTGCTTTATCACAAGAGAACTTGCTGCCCCTTGAGGTGATTCCCATGGCTTATACCTTGCCCGATCTTCCCTATCCGTACGACGCTCTGGAACCACACATCGACGCACGGACGATGGAGATTCATCACACTAAACATCACAACGGCTATGTCACCAAGGTGAACGCCGCTATTAGTGGTACCGAGCTGGAAAACAAAACCGTCGAGGAACTGATTTCCGACATGAATGCAGTTCCGGAAGATATTCGCACCGCTGTACGCAACAACGGCGGAGGACACGCCAACCATTCACTGTTCTGGACCATTCTCAGCGGCAGTGGTGGCGGCAAGCCTGATGGCGACCTGGCTGCTGCCATCGACAGTGCCTTCGGCGGATTTGATGCGTTCAAGGATCAATTCAGCGGTGCCGCAGCGACGCGTTTCGGCAGCGGCTGGGCATGGCTGGTCCTCTCCAACGGTAACTTGTCCATTGAGAGTACGCCGAATCAGGACAGCCCCCTGATGGAAGGCCGCACACCAATTCTCGGTCTGGATGTGTGGGAACACGCTTATTATCTGAACTACCAAAACCGCCGTCCCGATTACATTGCCGCATTCTTCAATGTGGTCAACTGGGGCGAAGTGGCCCGCCGGTTTGCAGAGGCCAAATAAACTTGAACCGAGCGTTTGTCTTGC
Source organism: uncultured Pirellulaceae bacterium (assembly GCA_947258905.1). Lineage (GTDB taxonomy): Bacteria > Planctomycetota > Planctomycetia > Pirellulales > Pirellulaceae > CAJQPP01. The sequence goes on from CAMYKF010000015.1 coordinate 2,187, forward strand.
GAGACAATTGTTAGGCCCGACGTTTACGTCGGGTGACACTGAACGCCGACTAGCCCGCTCCCCGCCCGCCGCAAAGCGGCGGGCGGGGAGCGGGCTTTTTCTTGTCGGATATAACCCGAGCTAAAGCTCGGGCCTAATACCGGTTTTACGCATCCCCGCTGTAATCGGATGGCAAACAGGGCATAGCGTTGGACCGCAGGCCGCAGGCATGCATCGACGTCAGCTGAATCCAGCTGCTAGCTCTCTGGATAAACACCGGCACTTGTAAATATTGCCGTTGACTGCCTTGTTTTGACGACCCTACCATCCCGCTGATTTGCCGCGGGACAGCTGCGCAATGGTTGAATTTTTCAACGGAACGGCATCGATTTCAGACTGATCAATGCCACAGCGGAATGGATAAACAAAGCAGGCAAGTTCAGCACGAATTCTCTGGCCTTCTGGCGCAAGAACGACCGGCTGGCATCGGAGTATATTGAACCGCCATCGCATCAGTTCACGCCCGCTCAAACGGAAGTCGCATCCAATACGTCGGCCCCCGCGGACGATGACCAATCGCTACCGCCATTGCCGCCCAATGTGGATCGCACTCTGGATTCCTTTGAGCGCGAAGTCTCTGAATCCTATCAACAACTGGCTCGGGAAACCGAAAACGCCGCTGAAAAAGTCGCCGGGCAGATTCAGCCGGTCGACGTCGATACCAGCCACGTGTCGTCGCCGCCGTCCAGCTTTGGCGGCAGCGAATCTTCCAGTCCTTTGACTCCGCGGACGGTCGATAACAACACATCCACCGCTGAGGCAGCCGCTTCAGCCAACAACAACGATTTCATGCCTTCGTCAACACCAACCCTCGGCAACAACCCTGGCATGACTCAATACGAACGGCTGGCCCAGCAAATGCTCCAGCCAGCGACGGCTCCTGCACCTCCCGAACAACCCGTGGCCCCCAAGCCGATCGTGCGCACTCCGGAATTCTCCAACCCGCTGACTCCGGCCGAGGGGGGTGGTTCGTTTGCAGCGTCGGCTGAGCAACCTTCGCCCATGGCGCAACGGGTGCAGAATCCATACGCCGGGCAAGCAACGGCGGCACAACCGCTACAGCCAAGTCAGGCTTCGCAAATCACTGCTCAGCCGCCAGCCGAACCTGCTGCAGTTCAAATCAATTACGATCAATATCCCACAACACCCTACCGGCCGTTTGAGTCGACGACGCCTCAGGACACTGCGGCTTCGCAAGTCGCCGCGATTCCATCTCCGGCACCGGCCACGTTGCCAGCCACTCCGGCGCAACCGGCTGCGGACAGCGGCAGCGGTACCATGGGCATGTCTCTGCAACTGCAAGGACAGGGCACCTACGCCCCTGGGAGTGTTCGTGCGCCGGATTCGCTTGATCCCGCGGGCCTGTCACTGCCCCTTTCACCGGCTGGCAACAGTTCGGCAACCAATGGCGGGTCGTTCCAGCCCCGATAGTTGGCAAGCTGGAAGCTCGCCCCTCGTGGGGCAGGCATCTTGCGCATCTTGCCTGCAAGCGACATGCATACCTTCTTGCCTGCAAGCGACATGCATACCTGCCAGCATTCATGCGCCAGCAACTTAGCTGGTTCTGGTAAACTTTGCCGATCCTGCGGCCCGGATGACCTGATCAGTCGCCAAAGTCCACGTTTCCGGCAAACCTGAGAGGCGTCACGAATCGATGCTGGACAATGCGCCAATATTGCGCGCGTCGACCGTCCAGACCGATTGATCCGCCATGTTCCAGCCAGCCAGGCAACGCCATCGCCGTCGCTCGCGTGCAACGCGCTGGGCTGCATGGCGCATTCCGGGCGTTGCCGCGCTGCTGCTGCTGATCACGGTCACCGCCGCCTGCAGTCGCAAAAAGTATCGTCTGTGGGCCGACCGGGACGCCGCGAACTTGATCGCCTCGCGTCAAATCGATCCGTTATGGCAATTGCCCGATCGCCCGGTCGAGGCCGATCCGATTTCACGACTGGCCGACGAATACAATCCGGATTGCGGCCCCAAACCGCCTGACGATCCGGCTGCCCATCTGTTTCAACGGCGTCCCTTTCGTTTTCATAACAACAAGTACTGGGACAAGATTGCCGACGCGCCGAGCATCGAAAACGGCCTGTGGGAAACTCAATTGCCGCTCAACGAGAACGGCAAGGTTGAACTGGACCGGCAATCATCTATTTCGATGGCCCTGTTGCAAAGTCGCGACTATCAAGACCGCGTGGAAATTGTGTACCTGAATGCGCTTGCGCTTTCGGAGAATCGATTTGAATTTGAAACGCAATGGTTTGGCGGCACAACCACCAGTTATGCGGTCGGTCCGCAGTTCGACATTTTCGATTCGATGGGCAATCTCGCTGGCCGGGAAAGGAATCGCACTCTGGCCCAGAACTCGTTACTGGGATTCAGCCGCAATCTGGCGGCAGGCGGGCAGTTGCTCGTATCGCTTGCCAATGATCTTGTTTGGAGCACCGACGGCAACTCCATTTCCAGTAGCCTTGCGGCGACGTTCACACAACCGTTCCTGCGGGGCGCGTTCAGGCACGTGCGACTGGAATCCCTGACACAGTCGGAAAGAAACTTGCTGTATGACGTGCGTGACTTTGCTCAATTCCGGCGATCGTTCTATTTGGGCGTAACGACCGATTACCTCAGCCTGCTTGCGCAAAAACAGTCGTTGCTTAATCAGCGTGCCAACCTGAG
>CAMYKF010000016.1:0-1441 GCA_947258905.1 uncultured Pirellulaceae bacterium
TTCTGACCCTGTTCCTCGTAACCGGCCTGGCAATCATGTCAGGTTGCAGCGGGGACGGCAAGAAAGAAGAAAAGAAAGAAGGCGACGCCGAAAGTGGCGCAGCTGTACAGGCTGACGGCGGCACCGCCGCGGTTGGCGCAATAGGTGATTGGAAAACCGTATCGCTCGAACTGCCGGCAATGACGTGAGGTGGATGCGTTAAACAGGTCCGTGAGGCCTTGACCGGCGTTTCCGAAATCAAGGACATCCAACTCGAACCCGGCAAAGGTACCATCAGCGTCAAGGACGGCTTTGACCTCGAGGGCAAGCTCGCCGAGTTGGCCCAGGATGCCGACAAGATGGAAGGCTGGTCGATCAACTAGTTCGCGATCTCCAATCCGACTATGCAAAGCCCGACCGCTTCGGCGATCGGGCTTTTTCTTGCGCCAAACGCCGGCCAACTCGAAATCGCCCGCATCCGCCCGCATCCGCCCGCGATCCGCCCGCGATCCGCCCGCGATCCGCCCGCATCTGGCTAACCGCAATTGGTGAATTTCCCTGTCGAGGTTAATCTGGTGCAGCACCATTGTTGCAATGAAAGCCAACCCGACATGTCCACCCTGTTTCGCTACATTTTGAATGCCAGCCTGCTGGCCATCACGATCGCCTTGCTGGTCGCAGGTGGTTGCGGTCGCGAGGTAAAGAAACAGCCGGTGACGGTCGAAACCGCGCGGCGGCCCAACATCATCCTTGTCTATACGGACGATCTGGATTGTGAAACCCTGTTCGGTCAGTGGCCCGGGCAATCCAGTGAGCAGATCCAGTTTCCGACATTGCGGGAACTCGCCGAGTCCGGCACTCTGTTCACCAATTTCCACGTGACGACGCCGGTTTGCGGGCCATCGCGGGCCTGCCTGTACACCGGTCAGTACGCTCATCGCAACAACTACCGCGTTAATAACCCGGATGTCGATCAGTCCTCAGGGTTCTCCGGCGGCTACCAGCAATTTGATCCGTCAGAAGAACTCGGCGGCTGGATGAGGGCGGCCGGTTATCAAACAGCGCAGGTAGGCAAGTATCTCCATGAAGGCTTTCGTCCGGATGAGTCCCGGCGTGAGACATGGGCTTCAATGAAAGTGCCGGGCTGGGACTATTTCATCGTTTCCACGGGCAGCCGGTATTTCAGCTATTATCGCACCAATGGCCGAGAGCCCGATCTGACACAGATTGCCGATCGATATCGTACCGATGTGGAAGTTGAAACGATCCGGCAAATCATCTCAGGTCGTAAGGGTGACGATTCCGGCAAGCCGCTGTTTCTGTGCTGGACACCGCTGGCCCCGCATATGGCTTCCACGAAAGCGGGAATGGTTGCAAACCGTCACCGCGAGATGTTCGCCGAGGCCATGCCTTCCAACTTCGAACAGCGGCTTGCGCAACAACGTACCGGCGTGGCCATGGA
>CAMYKF010000016.1:1474-2808 GCA_947258905.1 uncultured Pirellulaceae bacterium
ATTCCAGCCGCCAACCAGCAGCGGCGACGGCTAGCCATCAATCTTCATCGCGATCGGCTGCGTTCGATGCAGGCGTTGGACGAGGGCCTGGCCAGAATTCGCGAAACCCTGCAGCACAGTGGACAACTCGATAACACTCTGTTCGTATTCACGTCCGATCACGGCTTTACCCTTGGCGACTTTGGGCACATCGGCAAAGAGCTGCCCTATGACCGCATCACCCGCGTGCCATTTATCGTCAGCGGTTCGGGGGTTCCGGCCGGCGCAACCTGTGACCAGCTGCTGGCCAATATCGATATCGCACCGACGTTGCTGGAACTGGCTGGCGGCGTCATACCCGACACGGTGGACGGGCAGTCGTTTGCCAAGCTGATTTATGCTCCCCGGGAAACTCTGGAGCCGCCGCGCGAGGCCATCCTCATCGAAAACTGGAGCGCGATCCGTTGCCCCGGCGGCAAGGTGCAGGCAACCTACACGTCGCTACGCACCGCAGATCATATTTACACCGAATGGGCCACCGGAGATATGGAATACTACGACGTTGTGGCTGACCCGGAACAGCTGAACAATCTCTATCCGTCTTTGTCAGCCGATCGCAAGGATGAGTTGACACGCCAGCTTCGTCGGCTGCGGCAAGCGCCGATGAATCCACGGTTTGCCAATCTGTTTCAGCTCCACCCGCTTGTTGTTGACAACGTTGTTTCGGCCGCGTTTGAGCCGGAACCCTTCCATGGCTATGTGGAAGATGAGCGGGGCGTGAAAAGCGTACAGCTTGAATTGTACTGCGAGGAGACCAACCGCTACTGGGATGGTACCGACTGGACCGCCGAGCCGACGCGTGTCAATGCCACGCTGGATTTGCCGGGTGGCATTATTACCCGCTGGTCGTGGGACCTGGACACCAGCCAAATCGCTTTTCGCGAGGGCCGGTTGCGAAGTCGCGACACAGTCGTAAACGTCATTGCGACCGACGTTGATGGTCATCAGACACGGTGGAACAACGCGCAGACGCTACAGATTGAGGTTGATAATCCGGAAACCTGGATCGACGATCCGCCGGGCCTTTTTATGCCGCATGCGCCGTTCACCATTTCCGGCCGCGCCGCCGACAATCGCAAACTGGCTCGACTGGAAATCACCGTCCGCGATCTCGACCGCGATCTGTACTGGGACGGTAATGAGTGGACCAGCGAGCGACGGCAGTTCGATCTGGAAATGTCACCCGATCCGGAAGCCACCGGTCCGGGTGATCATTGCCGCTGGACTTACACCTTTGACGGGCCGCGCGAGGGTCGTGTGTTTATTGGCGTCAGGGCCTGGGATAACGACTGGAA
>CAMYKF010000017.1 GCA_947258905.1 uncultured Pirellulaceae bacterium
GTCGATTTGAAGGTACAAGCCCACCTTCAGGATCACTGTGTGAGGGATTCCTGCATGTTGCCTGCCGCCGCCATGTTCGAGGTTGCCCTGGCTGCCGCTCGTCAAATCAAATCCGGCGATCCGGTAACATTGCGCAACGCCCGGCTGCAAGGCCCCTGTCTGCTGGAGCAGGACAGGCCGGTGCAACTGCAAACGATCTGGAGATCTGATCGACGCATGCTCGAACTGGCCAGTCGTGACGTCGACGAAACGACATGGCAATCTCTGCTGACGATTGATTTGGGCGATGATGCTGGCGGGGACATTTTTGACCCGGGCGCATTGGCCGCGGCGCGGGAAAGATGCGAGGAGCCATTTACAGGCGAAGCGTGTTACGCGTGGTGCGAAAATATCGGTTTGCGCTACGGTCCCCGCTACCGTGGCCTTCAACAAGGTGTGTGGCGGACGGATGAAGTCATCGCTGAAGTGACGTTGCCGGCGGAAATTGCCGACGAAGCGGAATCGCACGGCGTGCACCCGGCGCTGCTGGATAGCTGTTTTCATGGCGTCGTGGTCGCCGAAGCAGGATTTCAAACTCGCAACAACGGTTTGTTTCTGCCGGTTCAATTACGCGAATTGCAGTTTCTCAAGCCGACAGGCACCAGCGTTATCACGCATGTTCGCATCACCCAAAAAACCGGCGAACGTGTGATCGCCGACATCGACGTGCTGGATGAATCGGGAGAGCCCTGCCTGCTGCTACGGGGATTTGAAAGCAAAAGGGTTGGTGCTCGGGAATCGGCAGCGACAGTACACGACCTCGTTTACGCTTACCGATGGCAGGAATCAGAAAGCCCGGAGATCACTCCCGACGCCAATCAACGTCGCTGGTGTGTGTTTGGCGATCATTCCGGATTGGGTGAGCGATTGTGTCGATCGATGTCGCTTCGCGGCTGGGACTTGGTTCGCGTTTTGCACGGCGACGGATTTTGTCAACTGGACGCCGATTCCTTCGTCGTGAACCCCCAGGTTTGCGAGGATTTTGACCAGCTGTTGCAAGCCATCATGCCCGGAGCGTCACCGGTAACGGACGTCGTGTATCTTTGGGCCAATGATGTTCCCGACAACATCGAATTGACACCCGAGTCGCTGGAGCGCAGCACCGTTCTGACAACTCTCGCGCCGCTATATCTGGCACAGGCATGGGAGCGCGCCGACGAATCGCGAACGGCGCGGCTGACTCTGGTGACAACAGGAGCTCAATCGCCCGATGATCCCGTCGAACCGGTCCAGGTGGGACAGGCTCCATTGACTGGATTCGGCCGCGTGATCATCAGTGAGTTGTCGCGACTGGATAGCAAACTGGTTGACTTGCCAAACGGCGATGCTGACCAGGCCGCCGAAGACCTGTTGATCGAGATCGCGTCACGAAACGATGACGAAGACGAGGTGATGATTCGCAGCGGCAAGCGGCTGGTGCATCGGTTTGTGCAGCAGTTTGAACAGCCGATTGCGCGCAAGGCCGCGGCCACGTTGCCAAGCCGTTTGCAAGTCGGTCGCGCGGCCGGTGTTGAAGAACTGAATTACCGGACAACCGCCCTGCCCTCGCCCGGGCCGTATGAGGTCGAAATCGAGGTTGCGGCAACCGGCCTCAATTTCAGCGACGTAATGAAATCGCTGGGGCTCTATCCGGGGCTGCCGGACGGTCCGGTGGCGCTGGGCGCCGAGTGCGCAGGCCGCATCACTCATGTTGGTCGTGATGTCAAACAATGGCAAGTGGGTGATGAAGTAATCGCCATTGCCCAGGGCGGCTTTGCAACGCATGTCGTCGTCAATGCCGAAATGGTTGCGACCAAACCAGCGAACCTCAGTCACCAGCAAGCGGCCACGATTCCCATCGCCTTCCTGACGGCCCAGTACGCACTGTGTGAATGCGCACGAATGCAAAGCGGTGACCGCGTGTTGATTCACTCGGCCAGCGGTGGCGTGGGTTTGGCGGCCATGCAACTGGCGCGGATCGCCGATGTCACCATCTTTGCGACCGCAGGTAATGAGGAGAAACGTGACTTTGTCCGCAACCTGGGTGCGGACAAAGTGATGGATTCACGCAGCGTTGCCTTTGCTGACCAGACCTTGCAGGCAACCGCAGGCGAGGGCGTCGACATCATTCTCAATTCATTGCCCGGTGAAGCGATTACGCGGGGCCTGTCGATCCTGAAAACCGGTGGCCGCTTCCTGGAAATCGGCAAGCGTGATATCTACTCGGACACTCCGTTAGGTTTGGCTCCGTTCCGCAACAATCTGGCTTTCTTCGCCATCGACCTCGATCAATTGTTCCAGCAGCAACCTCGGCGGATGGGCGACATGCTGCGAGCACTGGTGCCCCGTTTCGAATCCGGCACACTGACTCCGCTGCCCGTTACGACATACTCCGCCGACCAAACGCGTGATGCGTTTCGATTCATGCAGCAGGGTAAACACATCGGCAAGATTTCCGTGGACTACCGCGACCCACCCGACCCGATCCTGCCGGGAACATTGAGCCCCGTGGAATTCCGCCGTGATGGCACGTACTGGATTGCCGGCGGCCTGGGCGGTTTCGGGCTGCAAGTCGCCCGCTGGCTGGCCGGACATGGAGCCGACCATATCGTACTGGGCGGTCGAACTGATACCGTTGGCGCGGCGGCGCAACAGGTAATCGACGAGATTACCGCCACCGGTACTCAGGTAACCGTCATGCCAGCCGATATCACGCGTCCTGAAGAAGTACGCCGGGTAATCGACGAGATCGATGACCATCTTCCTGAACTACGCGGCGTATTTCATACGGCCATGGTTCTGGAAGACCGCATGCTGGCCGATCTCGATCGCAAGACGCTGGAACGTGTGTTGCGACCCAAGGTACTGGGCGGCTGGAACCTGCACAGCGCAACGTCGAATCGCGACCTGGATCATTTTGTGCTGTTCTCGTCCTTGTCCAGCGTGTTTGGGCACGCGGGGCAGGCCAATTACTCGGCAGCCAACGCATTGCTGGACGGGCTTGCACACTACCGACGAGCGCAGGGGCTGCCGGCGGCCGTCATCAACTGGGGTTATCTCGCCGATGCCGGTTACCTGGCCGAGCGTCCGCAGTTGGGTGAACGATTGCAGCGACAAGGCGTTCTCAGCTTCACCGTCGAGGAAGCAACCGAAGCTCTGGAATACGCGTTGCAGACACGCGCCTTGCAAATGAGCGTGCTGCGAATGGACTGGTCGGTCTGGCGAGGATTGGGCATCACTTCAAAAGTCTCCCCGCGCTTCGCACATTTGCTGCGGGGGTCTGGCAAGTCCGCTGAATCCGGCCAGCCGGAACAGGCATCGCTCGAAGAAATTCGCTCGGCCAGCGCGCTGGATCGAATCGAAATGATCCGTGTCATTCTTGCGGAACGGCTTGCCACCCTGCTGGGAATTGAGGAACACGATATCGAGGGCGATCGTTCGCTGTTGCAATTTGGCCTCGACTCGCTCATGGCCGTCGAGATGCGGAACTGGATTGAAAGCCGGCTGGCGATCAACTTGCCCATCTCGTCGCTGATGCAAAGCAGCGGACTGGATCAGCTGGTCGAAACCGTTTGTGAGATGTTGTCGGAGCCGGAGGCAATGGAATCGTTGCGCCCGCAAACGGAATCAATGCGGGATACGATCACGTCTGATCGAGCCGATGTGTTACTTGACCAGCTGCCGGACATGGCCGATGACGAGGTGACCAATTTGCTCGGCCAGTTGTTGCGCAGGCAGGAAGGCGGATAGGTCGCCATGTCAGTATCCGATTCGCTGGCGAACATGTCGCCCGACGAGCGACGCGCCTTGTTGCAACAACTGCTGGAAGAAAAAGCCGCGGCGGGCAAGACGTTTCCCATGTCCCAGGGCCAACAGGGCCTGTGGTACACCTACCGCCGCGACCCGGATATCACGGTCTTCAATTTCTTTCTACCTTCGCGAGTTCGCTCCGAACTTGATCTTGATGCACTGCGCGAAGCAATCGAGTTCATCGTCGGCCGTCATCCCTGTTTGCGTACGACCTTTTCGGATGCCGACGGCCAGCTGTTGCAACACGTGCACGATCAATTGACTCCCGAATTCACCGTGGTTGACGCGCGGCAGTTGAACGAAGATCAGATGCGGCAGCGTGTAATTGAAGAAGTGCAGCGACCTTTTGATCTGGAAAACGGGCCCTTGCTGCGATTGACTGCACTGCAACATCGCGACGACGATTTTGTGATTATTGCGACTTCACATCACATCGTGGTGGACTTTTGGTCACTGGTGCTGATTCTTGGTGAGTTGCGCGAGTGCTATCCGGCATTCGCCAATCAACAAAGGCCGGTGCTTCCACCGGCCTCGGGCAACTACGCCGGGTTTGTGCACCGCCAGCAAAAAATGCTGGTCAGCGACCTCGGTAACCAGCTGTGGGATTACTGGCGCACAACACTTGACGGAGCCCCAACGGTTCTGGAATGGACAACTGATTATGAACGCCCGGCCAGCTTCACGGGTCGGGCCAGTGTCGTTCCGCTGAAGTTTCCGCCGAACATTTCTGAACAGATCCTGCGTGTTGCGCGTCAGGCCGGGACGACGATTAACGCCGTGGTGCTGGCCGCCGTGCAGACGTTTGTCTGGCGGTACACGCGACAGGAAGACTTTCTCGTGGGGAGTCCGTTTCTGGGGCGCGACCATGCCATGTTTGAAAGTACGGTCGGGTTCTTTGCGAACATGTTGCCGTTGCGTGCCGACTTGTACGGCGACCCGACATTTGCCGAAGCGGTTCAGCGCGCTGGCCGTTCCATGCTGGGTGCACTGGAACACCAGAGTTTTCCGCTGGAATTGATCGTTCGCAATCTCGATCCACCGCGTGATCCCACACGCAGCCCCCTGTTTCAGGCTTCCTGCACGTTTGAAAAGTCCCATATCCAGAATGAATCGGGACGCGGGGGATTCCTGCTGCCGACCGAACAACAATTTGATTTTGCCGGGTTGCATCAGGAGAGTTACTACATCCCGCATCCGACCTGCTTCTACGATGTAGAGTTTGTTTTTGAGCAAACCGAAACTGAGTTGCGCGGCATGATGGTTTATTGCCGTGACCTGTTTGCGGAGGAAACAGCCACGCAAATGGCGCGTAATTTCGAGTCACTCTTGTTAAGGTTGCTGGACAATCCCGAGTCGCGTCTCAGCCAGATTTCGTGGGACGTCGACGTCGAACTCTCGCAGTTTCGACAGCCGAACAATGATCCCACAACCCTCGTTGACCTGCTGGATGATCTGCCCGCCCGGCATCCTGACGCCTGGGCGACCTGTCAGGATGGCAAATCGCAAAGCCATGGCCAGCTAATGGAGTTATCGAAGACGATTGCCAGTCAACTGTGCGCGCGAGGCATCGAGACCGGTGATATGGTACCCGTCGCCGCGCAGCAAGGACCCGAGGCGGCGGCTGCCATGCTGGGCGTGCTGCGTGCCGGAGCCGCAGTCGTTCCCATTGATACCGATCAGCCGAATATTGCCATGTCCGATTTGATTGCGGACACCGCCGCGAAACTCGTGATCGTAGATCGTAAATCGCCGTGGTCTGCCGATGATCATTCGGTCCCGCTCGTCACCATCAACGACTTATCCGTCCCCGACGACAGTCTGCCCTGTCCGTCGGCTCCGCTGGCCAATGATGTGGCCTATATGACCTACACCTCCGGATCGACCGGGCGACCCAATGGCGTGCTGATCGAGCACCATTCGATCGTCAACCTGATCCGCGCTCGCCACAACAGGATTAAACTGGAGCCAGCGGAACGTATACTGCTGCTGATGTCACATCAGTTCGACGCGGGATTTGCGTCGATTCTGATCGGCCTGACATGCGGAGCTTGTATTGTTTGGCCAGACAGCGATGGCGCGCGATACGATTTCGATCGCACCATTGATCAAATCCGCCGGGATCAGGTGTCGATCATTGCGGCCGTACCCAGCTGGTTTCGCTCGATCATTACTCACGGCCGATTTTCCGATTGCGGGAATCTCTCGCAAATCTGGTGTGGTGGTGAAAGCATGCCGCCGGAAATGCCTGAACTGGTCAGGGAACAACAGGGATCGGTCCGCATCTGGAATTTCTATGGCCCGACCGAGACAACCGTTGAGATCAGTAGCTGTGAAGTCCGTAATCACGACCCGCGACGCCGCATTCCCATCGGCACCGCCATTCCCAACACCGGTTTGCTGGTCGTTGATGATCAATTGCGCCCGGTCCCGGATACCGTTCCGGGGCAATTAACCGCCGTCGGATTTGGGCTGGCGCGCGGTTACCTGAATCAGCCGGGACTGACGCGTCAGAAATTTGTTCCGGTTCCCGCCGACGCATCGGGCAAACTGCGTATGTATCTGACCGGCGACTTGTGCCGCCGACTCATCGACGGGCAGATCGAATTCCTGGGGCGCATCGATAACCAGGTCAAGGTGCGCGGATACCGCATCGAGCTGGAGGAAGTTGAATCCGTGCTGCAACTGTATCCGGAGGTGGCCAATGCCGCTGCGACCGTCGTGCGCGCAAATACTCCGGCAGCGACACTGGTCGCCTTTGTCACACGTAGCGGCGACCGTGTCCGCGAGCCGGAATTCCTCAAGTCGTTGCATCGATATCTCGCGGATCAACTACCCGATTACAAGCGGCCGGCGTTGATCACCGTGCTTGACAGGTTGCCAATGGGGCCCAACGGCAAAGTGTCACGTCGCGAGTTGCCTGAGGTGGCCGCGCCGATTGACGGGCAATTCGTGGCTCCGTCTACGCCGCTGGAACGGCACCTCGCAAACGAGTGGTGCGAAATGCTGGGATTGGAGCAAGTCGGGATCAATCAGAACTTTTTTGAACTGGGTGGCAACTCCTTGCAAGCGGCCATGATGACGTCCCGCTTAAGCGAAGACCTTGGCGTGCACGTGCCAACAGCGCTGCTATTCGATTTGGCCGACATTGCCGGGCTGGCACATCGGCTGTCCCGGTTGTACGAGCCACAAATGAGGGAGCGATTCGGGCGTGAATCCGTGATTTCCCGGGGCGGTCAGCATCAACCGTTCGCTCACCTGGCCAGCAATGACGGGTCTGAACATTGCCTGGTGGCTCCCTTGCAGCCGCTTGGCAATCGCACTCCAGTCTTTATGGTGCATCCGCCCGGCGGCATTGTTGTTTGTTACCGCGAACTGGCAGAACAACTTTCGCCCGACCAGCCGTTGTTTGCGATCCGCTCTCGTGGTCTGCATGGCAAGGAAGAGTTGCCGGCGACGCTGGAGG
>CAMYKF010000018.1:0-3641 GCA_947258905.1 uncultured Pirellulaceae bacterium
ACTGAGCTGGTCGGTCTGCCACGCCTTGAGGAGTTTCCGCGTATCGACCGCGACCCGGCGCAAACCCGCCAGCCGTTTCGCATCCTGGTCACGACCGCCAAATGGCCCGGCTTTACCCCCGATCAGATCCAGCAAATCACGCGATCACTACAAGACCTGAAAGACCACGTAGCGGCCCATCCACTCGTCGGGGAACGCCCGGTGGAACTGGTCTGGCGTTTGACGGGCGGACTGGATCAGGCCGTTGGCGTCGCCAATCAGCTGGCTGATGTCACTGGCAAGGAGTTGTCGCAGGTACTGGCCGAAGTTGACGCCGTCGTGACCACTCCATCGACCGTGATACTGGAAGCGATGTTGAGCGACCTGCCCGTATGCCTGCTGGATTACACCAACAGCCCGCGTTACGTCGACGCAGCCTGGACGATTACGGCGGCCGATCATTTTGCCACCGTGCTGCCGGAACTGGCTGAACCGTCGCCGCGACGCATGTTATATCAGCGTGCCTTGCTGGGGGATACGTTGCAAATCGGCGAAAGTTCCACCGGGCGGATGATTCAACTGGCCCGCGAGATGATCCGTATCGGACATGATTGCCGTACCGCGAATCAGCCGGTCAGGTTTCCCGCCCAGTTACTGCCTCCCGTTGCTGCGGAGCCGTTGCTCAATCCATCCCTCTTGTATCCTGATCGACCCGAATTGACGGCCGAGCAAAATCTGGCAGAAGCCAATGCGCTGGTCGGTGATTCGTGGCGAAAGATCGAGGAACTGCAGGCCCGCATTGCCTTGCTGGAATACGAACTGGAACGCGCAGCGGAGGGTTTTGAGAAGATTGCCAGCCATCCGGTCATCGCACCGCTGTTGAAAGTCCGCAAGGTCGCGGCCCGCATGGGCGGACACATTGCCACGGTACTCTCGCCCCGCAAACCCGAATCGGAAACCGCCACCTAAGCACACATGATTGTCGCTCAAACGGAACTCGCGAAACGCGTCAGTTCAACGGCCATCGGGCAGTCGTTGAACGAAGTCGTGGTCGTGTGCGCCTGTGATGATCATTACGCCATGCCGTTGACGGTGATGTTGCATTCAGCGGCCAGACATCTGGCGCCGGACAGTCGGTTGCTGGTGTACTTCATTGACGGCGGGCTGAGCGAATCCAGCTGGATGGCGATCAGGGAATCGCTGATTGATTTGCCCATCGATGTATATTCCATCCAGCCGGATTATTCGCTGGTGGAACACCTGCACACGTCCCATCATGTGACACCGGCCGCGTATCTGCGCTTGCTAACCGCGGAAATGTTGCCGGCGCACGTGGACAAGGCGATCTATCTGGATTCGGATTTGCTGATTCGCGACGATCTGACCCAACTCTGGGACTTGCCGCTGGATGAACACTATTGTCTGGCCGTGCCTGATATTGCCTGTCCATTCATTGATGCGCGGACCGGTTGCCATAACTTTCGGCACGCGGGTCCCTATCTGGCGGCCTGGCAACCGGTGCCCAACTATCGCGAACTGGGGATGGACCCCTTGGCCGAGTATTTCAATAGCGGCGTGATGGTGTTGAATCTGGATTTGTGGCGTGAGGATCAGGTGGCTGCGCAAATGCTGGACTGTCTCGAGCAAAACGAGCAGCACATCTGGTGCTGGGACCAGTACGCATTAAACGTGGTGTTTCACGGACGCTGGGGCCGCTTGCCGGTCCGCTGGAATCAGGGTGCCCATTGCCTCGACTATCCATCGCCGATGTACAGTCCGGTGGATCGCCAGGAATACGAGGAGATGCTGGACGACCCCGGGATCGTGCACTTCACGACCGAATTCAAGCCCTGGCATTTCCACTGGACTCATCTTCGTGGTGACCAGTTCTTTGCCGCACTTGACCAGACCGCCTGGCAGGGATGGCGGCCGCAACCGCCCGAATTCTCGTGGCCGGAATGGCAACAGCGAAAAATGGTTGGACTTGTCAAATGGATCGTTACCCGGGCGCGCAAGGTTTCTTCAATATGGACGGTGCCGGGCAAATGATTCGCAAACAGGTTCAGGAAAGCCGTATCGCCACGACGCACGTCGACCGGATAACCGGTCCGCAGCTGACCGTGTTCGCCATTCCCAAGCCGTTCAAGGGAACGGTGGCAACGATCCAGGAAAACGCCATCGCCAGCTGGGCCAGCCTGCAGCCGCATGCCGAAGTCATTTTGTTTGGCGATGAGGATGATACGGAGTTGCAGCGAGTAGCCAACCGATATGGTGCTCGTGTGTTGCCATTGCGTGCCAATCGGTTTGGCACGCCGTTGGTTAATGATGCATTTGCCCAAGTCAGGATTCAGGCGACTGGCCACACGTTGTGTTACGCCAATTGCGACATGGTCTTTGGTCCTGAATTGCTGCAGGTAGCCGACGACATGCAGAACAGCCAGCTGGTCGACTGGTTGGGAATTGGCCAGCGAATTGAACTGGATGTGACCGACGCGGTTGACATGAGCTCGACGAGCGAAGTCAACAAGTTTTTCGATCTGGCTCGTACAGAGGGTCGCGTCAGTTCGATTGTGTGCAAGGAATTTTTTGTGTTCCCGGGGCATCTTTTCGATGAGATCCCCGATTTTGCGGTAGGGCGCGGCAATTGGGACAACTGGGTGGTGGCTCATGCCAAATCCCGCAGCGTACCGGTGGTGGATCTAACTCGCGTGCTGCCGGCGATTCATCAAAACCACGACTATTCGCACGTCCCCGGAGGTCGGAAAAGCGCGTATTATGCCGGGGAAGAAGCCCGTGAGAACCAGCGATTGGCCGGTGGACGCAACCTGATTTCGGGCAGTACGGCGAACTGGCAGCTGACAAAAAGTGGCCTGAAACGCCTGAAAATTCCGATTTGGAGAATGGTCGGCGATTTGCCCCGATTCATGGCGCTTTTGAGGAATCTGCTGTTTTTAGGGTACATCATGGCCGATTTCACGTTCTCGTAGTGACTAGCTGCCCGCCTGCGCCCATTTTGGCGAATTACAATAGAAGGTGCGTCGGGAGCCCGAATCGCCTGAAATCCCGCCCGCCCGCCTGCAAGGAACATTGGATAAATCAGGGCCAAACAGTTGACCAGTCATGGGGTGCCGTGACAACATAGGCCTGCTGTTTTGCCACCCGGCATGTCCGGCCCGGCAACCGCGCATCATGAATTTACAACTATTGGTAGACAAGCAGCGACGAGCGGGTCACCTTGATCCCGGCGGTTATCCCCTTGCCGTCTTATCAGGCCAGGTGCGGGTCAGTTACACGCGTTGCACGAACCATTCAGGCCCGCAAGGTAAACGTGCATGTTGATCGCCGCCATCATCTCAGCCAGCCTCCTGACTGCACTGTCCATCGTGCACGTGCTGGCGGCCAAGTACTTTTCGGTTTCGATCGTTAACGGCAAGCGACCGGTCGATCCGGATTTCCAGCCACGCACCACGGTCATGCTTTCGATCCGGGGCTGCGACCCATCTCTGGAAAAGAACCTTGTCGGCCTGCTGCAACAGAATTATGACAACTACGACATTATTGCCGTCGTCGATCACCAGACGGACGAAGGCTGGGCGGCGATTCATCACATCAAAAGCGAATTTGATACCGAGCACCGGTTGAAGATTTGCGAACTCAAGTCA
>CAMYKF010000018.1:3745-11026 GCA_947258905.1 uncultured Pirellulaceae bacterium
GGGCAACCAGTGGTTTGAACCTCACAACCATTCGATCGGTTCCTTGCTGCGAAGTCTGTGGAACGCCGGCGCTCTGGTGCCGACCGCCGTGCTGGCCAATCCGTGGGCCGGCACCTGTGCCCTGCGAGTGGCGGATGCCCGAAAGGCGGGTCTGGTCGATATCTGGCGTCAATCCATCGTTGACGACGGACCGTTGCGCAAGGCCATCACGCCGCTGGGCAAGCACATTGTCTTCAATCCCGAATTGATCATGGTTAACCGGGAGAATTGCACCGTCGATTACGTCAATCGGTATGTGCCGCGGATGCTGACCTGGTCGCGAATCTACGAAAAGACCTACATCTCGACGTTCCTGCATATGGTGTTGTTGGTCGGCAGCTGGCTGGCGTGTGCCGGTTTGGTGATCGCCGGCCTGGGATCGGGCAACTTGCCGATCGCGGGCATGGGAATCGCAGCCATCTTTGCCAACCTGATCCTGAATGTGATGGGATACGTGATCGTACGCGACAGTATTCGGCGTATCGAATCGCGTCGCGACGAAATCCGCCACCAGCACTATTTGAGTCCGCTGAGTCCAGGCCGTTTGATGAAGCTGGCGCTGCTAATTCCGGTTTGCCAGCTGGGATTTGGCTGGTGGACGCTGCGATCACTGTTGGCTCGCCGAGTCAATTGGCGGCAGATCACGTACAAAATCGATGGACCGGCCAGCATTCGCATGATCGACTACCGACCGATCAACGTGGAAGTCGAGCCCGTCGCTTCGCGAGTGTCTATCTAGGCAAGTTTCCACGCGAGCTTGCATGAATCGGGCCCAAACCGGGCCGTTCTGTATCCGTCTGCTGCCCTTCGTTTTTCAAGTGGCAGGATTGGGCTACAATCCAGGCAGCTGTAACCACAGGGATGTGCATTCTCATCCAGGTTTACGAGTCAGGAAAACCAATGACGCTTTTCCACAGATTCCTGTCCGTTTCCATTGTTTGCGGAACCGTTATGACATTTTCCCAGCCCGGGGTCGCTCAGGACCCGGAGGCCCCCCGCGCGACGGAGAGGCCACACGAGCTGACCATTCACGATGACACGCGTGTCGACGAGTATTACTGGTTACGCGAACGCGAGAATCCCGACGTCGTCAGCTATCTGAATCAGGAAAACGAATACACCAAATCAAAGATGGCTGACGTGCAACAGCTCGAAGCGGAATTATTCGAGCAGACGGTGGCCCGCATCAAACAAACGGATCAGACCGTACCCTACACCGACCGCGGATTTGTGTATTACCGGCGATACGAGGAAGGCAAGCAGTATCCGATTTACTGCCGCAAACCGCTCGACGATCCAGCCGCGCCGGAAACCATCATGCTGGATGTTAATGCGATGGCCGAGGGCAAGTCGTATTGCAGTGTCACCGGACTGTCGGTCAGTCCGGACAGCAAACTACTGGCTTATGGCGTCGATTTCGTGGGGCGACGCAAATACAACATTCGCTTCAAGAACCTCGAGACCGGCGAGATGCTCGAGGACGAGATCATCGACGTGTCCGGTTCGGTGGAATGGGCCGACGACAATGTGACGGTGTTCTATGTCAACAAGGACCCCCAGACCCTGCGGGCCTATCAGGTGAAACGACACCGGCTGGGCACGCCTGTTGAAAATGATGGACTGGTTTATGAAGAACCGGATGAGGAATTTAATTGCCGCATCTACAAATCCCGTTCCCGGGAGTACATCTTCATTTACTGCGGACAAACGCTGAGTACCGAAGTGCGGATGTTGCGTGCCGACGAGCCGCACTCGTATTCGCACGTGTTTCATCCCCGCGAACCCAACCACGAATACAACATCGATCACATCGACGGCGAGTTTTACATCCGCTCGAATCTCGACGCGCCCAATTTCCGGTTGTTCAAGGTATCCGGCCTGCAACCCGAACGTGAAGCCTGGGAAGACGTTGTGCCCCATCGCGACGATGTGTTTCTCTCCGATTTCGATCTGTTCGATGACTTTGTGGTGATCAGCGAACGCAAGGATGCCTTGCCGCTATTGCGGATTCGCCCGCGCAGCGGCGGTGCCGACACTTACCTGCCGTTTGACGAGCCGGCCTACGTCGTCCGCTCGACACCGACGCCCGAGCCCACCACGAACTGGCTACGTTTCAATTACACGTCCATGACGACTCCCAATAGCGTGTTTGAATACAACATGGTGACGGGCGAGAAAAAGCTGTGGAAACAGGAAGAGGTGTTGGGCGGATTCCGGCCTGAGAATTATCGCACCGAACGACAATGGGCCACGTCCCGCGACGGCACCAAAATTCCTGTGTCCCTCGTTTATCACAAGGACACACCGCTGGATGGCACCGCGCCCTGCCTCGAATACGGCTACGGATCGTACGGCTCTTCGATGCCGCCGGCGTTTAATTCAACACGGCTGAATCTGCTGGATCGCGGTTTCGTTTTCGCGATTGCCCATATTCGCGGTGGCCAGGAACTGGGACGCAAATGGTACGAAGACGGCAAGTTGTACAACAAGAAGAACACATTTACCGACTTTATCGATGTGGGACGTTTCCTGATCGACAACAAATACGCCGACCCCGGGCGGCTGTACGCCCGAGGCGGCAGTGCCGGTGGCCTGTTGATGGGAGCCGTGGTCAATATGGCGCCGGATCTGTATCACGGAGTGATTGCCGACGTGCCATTTGTGGATGTCGTTACCACGATGCTGGACGACACCATCCCGCTGACGACGTTTGAATACGACGAGTGGGGCAATCCGCACGAAAGAGGCTACTACGACTACATGCTCAGCTACTCGCCCTATGACAATGTCGCGGCCATCGAGTATCCCCACCTGCTGGTCACCACCGGGCTGCATGATTCGCAGGTCCAGTACTGGGAGCCAGCCAAGTGGGTCGCCAGAATGCGGAAGACACGCACCGGCGACCAGCTGTTGCTGTTGAAGACCAACATGGATGCCGGCCATGGCGGCGCATCCGGTCGGTTCGATCGCTTCAAGGAAGTCGCTTTCCGACACGCGTTTCTGCTTAAGCTGGCCGGTTTGACCGAGTAGGTTGATGCATGTCCGGGATAGCTGGCCGAATTCGCCTGGTGACTGGCGACATTACCACGCTGGATGTGCAGGCCGTCGTCACAGCCGCCAATAAAGGATTGCGGGGCGGGGGTGGCGTCGACGGCGCCGTTCACCGTGCTGCCGGGCCGGAATTGCTGCATGCCTGTCGCGCGGTTGCGCCTTGTCCCACAGGACAATCGCGATTGACTCCCGGGTTAGCCCTGGCGGCGGATTGGGTGATTCACACCGTGGGGCCGATCTATCGCGATGGCAATTCGGGTGAGGCCGAGCTGCTGGCCTCCGCCTATTGGACCGCCCTCGCATTGGCGGTCGAACATTCGATCGACGGTGTCGCCTTTCCCTGCATATCAACCGGCGTCTATGGATATCCTGCGGATGCCGCCTGCGATATTGCCATCGAATCAGTTCACCGGTGGGTGCAAACGAGCAACCTGCCACGGGTCATTATATTCTGCTGTTTCGGCGATGCGGATTTCCAGCGTTACGAGAGCCGTCTGCGGCAAGTCGGCTTGTTGTCTGAAGCCTAAAGCCTGAAGCCTTGCGCACGTCGTCATGGTCCCCAGGACCAGAGCCTGAATCCGGCTTGCTGCGAGCCATTACTTGACCGTTTGCGCTTTGTTCGGACGGATCAGGATATTCCGCAGTAACAGAGGAATGCCGATTAGCAAAACCGTGAAGGCCGCCATCATCAACAAGGTGCGTATGATGTTGCTCGGTCCGGATTCCGTCTGCCCGTCACCGGAGACATTGCCGGTAAACCCTGCGGCGGTTGCGGTTTCGGCCAGCTCTGGCCACGCCGTGGCGGCGGGGCCCCCGGGTCGGGCATCAAAGGGGACCAGGTTGAGATTGGTGTAATACGGGAACAGCCACAAATCGTCCGACCATTGACGCACTTCACTCGGCTGCATGCCAATGCCCTGAATTCTGGTCAGGTAGAACCCCTCGCCCGGATACAAGGCACGAAACAGCGCAGAGGTCTTGTCCAGCATCCAGGCCAGGTCCTCGAGATAAGGATCGGTTTGCGGCGACGAGTAGGTTTTGCCGGCATTGCGCTGGCAACGCGGCGTGTCCCAATCGCGATGCGTCAGCGTCAATCCGCGATGCACAAATCCAAACCGGTTCAGATCGTTGTTAACCCATGACGGGCAAAACACGTACAGCGTGACATCGAACGGATCATTCTGCAGACCAGTCAGCCTCATGGGAAAATACATGCCGTCGGTCCCGCCGGTCGCGAAACGAAATCGAATGGGATGCGAGTTGATGCTGCCCTCGCGGGCCAGGGCTTCGCTGGTGTAGCGAATACAGGCGTACACATATCCCTTGTCCCGGTAAAAATCCAGCACATCATCGGCATTGTCGAGTGTCTGGAATTCATTCTCGGCCAGCCACGGATTGAGCCCGCCGGAATCGGTTTCGCGGACGACGGTGACTTCGTAATCACCGACCACGTTGCGGGACAGCACTTCGACGCTGCCCGCCTCGTTATCGGTTCCTTCGTGTTTGGCTCCGGGCAGTTTCCGTTGCCGCCCGGCCTGCCGCCGCCCGACATAGTCGAACAGCTCCTTAAACAGGCCTGGATCTGCCTCAGCCACCTCGGGCTCATTGGGGAAGGGGACCACCCAGCCAAATTCGCTGGCGGATCCCTCCACCTGAATGCTCAGGATCAGGTCCTGGACGGCCGTTCCCGCCTCGGCGGCCGGGCGAAAAATAATGACAGCCTCCTGCGAACGCTCCTCCAGCGAGCCCTCATAGGACCTTTTCTTGACCACCAGCCCATCAGCCTGCAGCGAATTCTCGGCCGCAACGGGCAAGAAAACTGCGGCGAGGATCACATTAACAGGTAACTGGATCGCGTGTTGCCAGGAGCGAAACATGGTATTTTTTCCAGGAGGGAACCGGACGGTTGCCGACAGCTGCTTGCCAGAGTGTAGCAAATCGTATTCTCGCTCCAAAAATAATCTTCATCGCTGCCAATCAAGGGTCTCGCACCTCTGGCAACGAGGTGCGTTCCAAATAAAATCGAGGTTCGCCCGCGACGCTCCCTGCCAATGGGCCGGGCCGACCACAAATGAATTCAAACCAGTGACATTGGATAATTGACAGGTAGAACCATGAACCGACGAACGCTGTTTGCGATCACAGCTTGCACGATGCTGACCCTGCTGGTATGGCCTCAATACCAGCCTGCTGTGGCCCAGAACTGGGCAAACTGGCGCGGTCCTGAACTTAACGGCGTGTCTCGTGAAGTCCAGTTGATCGACAGCTTCGCGCTGGAAGGCGAGAAATCGGACAACGTGTTGTGGGTCGCCGACACGGGTGGTCGGGCCACTCCAATCGTGCTGAACGGTCGTGTGTATCTGAATTGCCGCACCCATCACAATGTCAACGACAAGAAAGAAAAAATTCTCGCGGGTGAGCAGGTGATCTGCTGGGATGCGGCGACTGGTGAGGAGTTGTGGCGTGACGCGTTCAACGTATTTCAAACAGACATTCCCGCACCGCGAGTCGGCTGGGCCGCCATGTGCGGTGACGAGGAAACCGGCAACGTCTATGTGCACTCGGTCAGCGGTCTGTTTCGCTGTTACACACCCGATGGCGAGGTCGTCTGGGAACATTCGTTGCACGAGCAGTTTGGCAAGATTTCAGGATACGGGGGTCGAACCCAAACTCCGATCATTGACGAGGGCCGGGTGATCGTCAGTTTCCTTTCTGCCAACTGGGGCGACTCCAGGGGTCCCGGCCCCCAACACACGTATTACGCGTTCGACAAACGCACCGGGGCTGTCGAATGGGTATCGGCTCCTGGCGGCCGTCCCAAGGATACCAATTACTCGGCGCCGGTGATTGCGGTGATTAATGGCCAGCGACTGTTGATCGGCGGCAATGCCGACGGCGGCGTGTATGCCATGCAGGCTCGCACGGGCAAGAAAGTGTGGGGTTTCCAGATGTCGTTCCGGGGACTCAATACGACTCCGGCGGTTGACGGTAATCTGGTCTACATCTCGCACGGCGAGGACAACATCGACAACACGGAATTTGGCCGGGTTCAATGCATCGATGGCTCGCTGAGCGGTGACATCACCGAAACCGGAAGCGTGTGGCGAGTCGACGGCGTCAAGGCCGGTTACACCGCAGTCGTTGTCAAGGATGGCATTGCTTATTTCACTTCCGACACCGGAAAAATCTACGCCTACGACAGCAAAACAGGTGAAGCACTCTGGAATCACTCGATCGGGACCGTTGGCAAGGGTTCGCCCGTGTGGGCCGATGGCAAGCTGTACGTGATGGAAGTCAACGGCAACATTCGCATTCTGAGGCCGTCACGTGAGGGATGCGAGGAACTCTGTCACGTTGAATTGAATGCCCTCAACGGCCAGGGAATGGACGAAATCTACGCATCGCCAGCGATTGCGCATGGCCGCATCTTCTTCCTGACTCGTGACCGGCTGATTTGCGTTGGCAACGAGGAATCGATCGCGGCGAACCCTTCCACGGAAGTTCCGCCGCTGCCCGAGGAAACGCCGACCTCCGACGAGATTGCCACCTTGTTGCTGACACCCTTCGACGTCGCTCTGATGGC
Organism: uncultured Pirellulaceae bacterium; assembly: GCA_947258905.1. Lineage (GTDB taxonomy): Bacteria > Planctomycetota > Planctomycetia > Pirellulales > Pirellulaceae > CAJQPP01. The sequence continues at coordinate 10,419 of CAMYKF010000018.1, forward strand.
TGGCGATTCCGTCGAATTCACGCTGAAGGCCTTCGACGCCAACGGCAACTTCATCAAGGCCATGCCGGCCAGCGAAATCACTGTCGGTGAAGGGCTGGATGGTGTGAGTTTCGAGGGCAACCGCTTGCAGGCGCCCTCGCTGGACCAATCGATCGGCGGCAACATTACCGCATCCGCGGGTGATGTAACGGCCACGGCGCGGATCCGGATTTTAAGCGATCAGGATGTCTGGACTTGGGACTTTAATGACTACAAGCCGATGCAGGTTCCGCCGACATGGATTCGCGCTTTCGCCAAACTGAAACCGGAAACGGTACCGGAGGAAGAAAATATCGCGCTGAAATCCGGTGGCCTGGATGCCGTGCGGGGCCGGCCCAGTCACATGGTCTGGATGGGTGTGCCTCAAATGAACGACTACACCGTGCAGGCGGATGTCTTTCTGACGGAACAGAAGCGGCGGCTTGCCAGCGTCGGTGTGACAGCCAACCGGTACAACCTGATTATCAAGGGCAACAACAGCAAGCTGGAATTGCAGAGCTGGGCTGCCCACCTGAGGCTGGGCGCCTCGCAACGCTTCCTCGCCGAACCAAACGTCTGGTACACCATGA
>CAMYKF010000019.1 GCA_947258905.1 uncultured Pirellulaceae bacterium
ACCACGGAAACCGATGTCTCCTGGTGGTAGGCCGGCGTTTTGAATCTGGCTGGCGTGAAAGCCACCGATGTATTTGGGATAAAGGGCGCGATCGTAGGGCCGAGGCGTAAAACGCCAGCTGCCATCCCGTTCCACGTCGTGCGTGAAGTCCGGGGTGGCGTAGAACAGGTTGTGGAACAAGCCGCGGACACGTGGACGCGCCGGGCGCTGATGTTGTGCACCCTGACACTGGCAATTGGGACAAGCATTGCCGTGCGATTGGGCCTGAACGTCGGATTGCAATGCCACGCAAGTGATGGCGGCAAACAACAGGGTAATGGGCAGGCGACTCGTCATGTTGTACTTGCCGATCCTTCCTTGGAAAGCATGGTTGAGAGCAGTATGCCGATGGGAATAGGCACCATTTGCGAGTGTCGCGATATGCGGGCTCGTCCACTAGCGGACGCATCGGGCTCCAATGAACCTGCTCGTGGTATCGATCTGGCGAGGCCCGTTGGTGCAGAAAGAACGCAAGCGACCGGTTGTTGCGACCGTTTGCAAGACGCGGATCACGCCGAATATGCGAGATCAATTTCCCGGGGATTCCAGACCAGCCGCCCGCGGACCATCAAGCATGTTAATTTGTGCGGGATAATCGTGCACGAAACGGCCAATGTAAAAGTCCGGTCGGTTGGCACAATCCGGTTGTAACGATAATAACTCTGCAATGCCTTGCCCGCTTCGCTGCAATCGAGTTGCCCGGCGTCGTCGCCCGCCGCATTGTGGCGAGGCTGCCATGGATATCCAGAGCTACCTTGATCCGCTGTGGACATTATATAGTGTGTCCGAGGGCCGGTGATGAGGCCGCCCGTGTAGCAACGAAATTTGACAACGCGAATGACACACCCCTATAGTGAGGCACTCGCGTTTTTTTGGGGTCGTTTGGTAAAGGAACTTTGCGTGTACGACGCACTTACTTACTTCGCCTGGGCCGTCATGGCCATCCTGTTTTTGGCGGTGGTGGTATTAATTGTCTGGCTCGGTTCTTTGCCGGGCAAAATCGCCCGCCAACGCAACCATCCGCAGGCGGACGCCATTAACGCGGCCAGCTGGATTGGACTGGCCCTGGCAGGTGCGGGCTGGCCCATTGCCTTTGTGTGGGCCTTTCTCCGCTCCGCGCCGATTGGTTACGGCGATTCTGCCGATACAGCGCCAGCCGCCGCCCCAGGGTCCAACCAACAGGGCGAGATTGCACGATTGCAAAAACGAATCGGTGAACTCGAAGCTGAACTCAAAAAGCGAGATAACGAATAGCACATGATTGCCTTGACCACCATCATCTACGTGGGCCTGATCCTTGTGTTTTACAAGGTTCTGAAGATCAAGCCGAATCCACGCAATGTGGCAGCCTGTGTCGTAATCGGGGTCGGCGTGATCGGAGCGATCGTGGTTTTGTGGCAGTTTTCTGCGCCGCCTTCCAGCACGCTGGTCGTGTCGCGGTTCACGGTCCAGCTTGTCCCGCAGGTCAAGGGACCGATCACCAAAATCCATGCCGATCCCAACGTGCCTTTGAAGAGGGGCGTCGACAAACTCTTCGAAATTCAGCCCGACCTGTATCAACTGGCGGTGGATCAATTGACGGCTTCGCTAAACGGGGCCAAAAACACCGTTGCACAATCCGAGGCCGCCGTGCGAGCTGCGCAGGCGGGAATTGACAAGGCCAATGCCAATCTCAACGCTGCCCAGGCCGAACTGGAAGTCGCTGAAGAGACGGCGAAAATAAATCCGGACGCGATCAGCCGGCTTACCGTCACGCAGCTGAATGAGAAATTCAATGCCGCTGAGGCGGCCGTGGCACAGGCGACCGCCGGGCTGGAACAGTCCCAAGCCGGTTTGGCAGCCGCTCAGGATACCGTGCAAAGCCTGGAGGCCCAATTGGCCACGGCCCAGTTCAATCTGGACCAGTGCGTGGTCTATGCTCCGGCGGATGGCTTTGTGACCAACTGGGTCGCGACCGAAGGGATGATGGCAGTGAACATGCCATTTGCGCCGGTAGGGACTTTTGTGGATACCACCCGATATCTGCTCTTCGCCAGCTTTCCGCAAAACATCGTGCGTTATGTAAAGCCCGGTGATCCGATAGAAATAGCGCTAAAATCCCGCCCCGGCGAAGTATTCACCGGCAAGGTCAATGCCATCGTTGAGGCGACTGGCGAGGGCCAGTTTACCCCGTCGGGACAGCTGGTTTCGGCGGCCGACTTGGGTTCCAGCGGCATGATCGCCGTCCGATTTGATCTGGACGATGAAGAAGTTGCCCGATCGGTGGCGCTGGGGACCGCCGGCAATGTGGTGATCTACACCGATCGCGGCAAGCCCTTCCAGGTGATCAGCAAGGTGGTCATTCGCATGAACGCGTGGACGTACTATTTGTTGCCGTTTTAGTGAGGTTGACCTACCTTCTCCCTTTGGGAGAAGGTGCCCGCAGGGCGGATGAGGGCCGGCGTTAATTTCTCAATAGCCGTTTTTTCGATAGTGTTTAGGCCCTCACCCGGCTGGTCTTTTTCCACAAGCCCAACCACCCTCTCCCCGAGGGAGAGGGGCCGTCTAGTTGCCCGACGGGGCGACTGCCGCGTCGTCGACATTCGCAGGAGGTTCCGCCGGGGCTTCTTCGATCAGTCCATCAGAAGGTTCATCCACAAACGCGACCGGCGCGGCCTGCAAACCGCCAAAGCAACGGCTTTCCCAACCACCACCGAGTGCCCGGTAGATCTGGATCAGATTGAATACTTCGTTGGCCTGGCTGAGTACGAGGCCCTCCTGCTGCGCAAATTGAACTGCCTGAAGGGTGAAAACGCGGTTGAAGTCGATCGCGCCGGTGCGATACAGCGTCACGCCAATTTCCGCAGCCTCGTCCGCCTCGGCAACTGCATCGGCCAATCTGGCCGATTGTTCCAGCGATTTAAGAAAGCCAATGATGCTGTTCTCGGTTTCCTGCTGGGCTTCCAGCACTGTTTGTTGATAGTTGTAAACGCTTTCTTCAAACAGGTGTCGCTCCCTGCGCACGTTGTTGAAAATCCGGCCGTAATTAAAGATGTTCCAGGTTAGTGAGGGGCCAATCAGGCCGAAGATACTTGAACTGTCGAACAGGTTGGTGGAACTTTCCGATTGCCACTCAATGGTTCCGATCAGCGAAATCCTCGGGTAAAGATCGGATTCGGCAATTCCGATATTTTCGCTTTGGGCAGCCATTAGGCGTTCGGCAACGCGGACATCGGGCCGTCGGCGCAAAAGATCAGCGGGGATGCCGACCTGCACGTCGGGCGAAACGGTGGGCACCGGTGCATCGGGCCATTCAGACACGAGATCACGCGGTGGAATTCCCAGTAATACGCACAGGCGGTTGTTGGCCTCACGTAATTGTGCCTCCAGCAACGGAATCACAGACGCGGTATTGGCGACGTTGCTGGCAGCCTGATTAACGTCCAGCTTGTTGGTTTGCTGGGCCTGAAACCGTGCCTCGGCGATTTCCAGACTGCCTTCCTGCGTTGCCAGGTTCTGTCGCGCCAGCCGGAGTCGTTCCTGCACCAGGCGGATCTCGACATAGGTCGCCGCCACGCTGGAGACGAGGATCACGGTCACGTCATCGTAACTGGCGATCGAAGCATCCAGTGCGGCGTCGGCAGAAGCCACGCTGCGACGAAAACGACCCCAGAAATCCAGTTCCCAGGCAGCACCAAGTCCGGCACCGTAAAAATCAAAGTTTCCAACGGGCGAAGGTACCGCAACGTTTTCGCTGGTTTGCAGACGCTGGTAATCGGCCGTCGCCTGCTGAACCTGCGGGAAGAGATTGCCCGCCGCAATGTTACGAATGGCCTGCGCCTGCTGAATTCGCGTCCCGGCCTGCCGCAGCGTCAGGTTTTGCTGCAGCGTCTCCTCGACGAGACTGTTCAAAAGCGGGTCATTCAACTGGTACCACCATGTGGCAATATCCGGATACTCAGCCGACAGTCTGGGATCGGTTTGCATATCTATCCACTCAACCTCCAGCGAGGCCCCCGGGCGACAATATTCGGGGCCTACCTTGAAGCAGTTGTTTTTCCACTGTTCCAGGGAAGTAGTGCAACCGGCCAACAGCGAAATCGCGATGGCGGAAAACAACAATCGGGCCACCGAGTGGGGAGTTAGAATCTTCATGTTTCGTCCAGCTGGTTCAATGAACACAATCCGTTATTGTCTTCATTTCGGAATAACCAGCGCTTCGAATATCGCAAAACCGCTGCAGGACCACCGGTTGCCGGTGTGCGAGACCAGTTGTGCCGATTGCTCCGGTTGTCGGACCTCCAGGTACAATTTGCATATTCCGCAAAAGTTGCCAGGAAACGACGGGCCCGCGCCACCATGCTCGCAGACGCGTCGACCTGCATGATCCCCCCAGACGGACTTGTCAGAACGCGGGACTTGCCGGAATAGACGGTTTTGATGGATCGACTAAAGCATCCGATTGCAAATCCCTGAAAAGGTTTAATGTCCCGCAATGAGCGCAATCGGAATTGCTGCCAATAAACGGATTATGTCTTCAGGGAGGAAGCAAGGTAGTGAGATTCATACTGTCGCAAACAGCACTTCTGGTCACATGTATAGTGTCGGTGACCACGCAGGCGGATATTGTGGTCACTGCCTCGTCGGCCCATGTAAGCGCATTCGCCCAGGTGGGTAATGAATCCTCGTCCTATTTCGACACCCAAACCGGTTTGGATTTCGAAGCCTTTGCACAGGCCGGGGTTGGCGCACATGCTTCGGGACTTGCTGTTGCTGAATCGGTATTTCAGTCCGAGATTTACCCCCAATACAACGTGTTGGGATTTTCCGGATACCTGATATCGGAAAACGTGTTTACCGACATCCCCGGCGATGAGAATGCCACCAGCATTGCAAACGGTTTCTTTGAAGCCCGGTTTGACACCACGGATCTGACAACCGGGTCTCTCAATCTGGTATTTGAAGGAATAACACCAACGGAACGACTGCTTCAAATTGTGGATTCGGATGGTTCCATGGTTTTTGAGTCGTCTGCCAACGAGTTTTCCAGGGACATCCTGTTCGATCCTGACAGCTACACATTAAAGTTTTTATGGGACCGGGAAACGCAAGGCTATTACGATCCGTCATTCGCAAGCCAGGTTTTTCTTACCCTTGAATTTGACAATGCCCAGGTAATGACCGACTCTTCCAGCGTCCCCGAGCCGACCGGGTTATTGAGTTGTTTTCTGCTGGCCTCAGTCGGCCTGTGGTGGCGTTGGCCCCGGTCCCGCGGCTAGCTAGTGCCGTCGCCTCGGGTTGTCGAGAACTGCGACATGCGGATCAGGGGGCACGATTAGCGTGTGTCTTCCTCGACAATCCGCGCCACACCAAAGATCACGTTCTCCTTTGGCACGGACTTGACCGTCCATTCGAAGAGGATCGGCTTGCCATTGGCCGTGCGATAACGATTCTGAAAACGCACAACCGGCTTGCCAGCCATCAGATCAGCCATCACCTTGATCGTATCCTCTCGATCATCCTCGTGGACAAAATTGAGAAACGGGGAGGCCAGCAATTCGGCGTCGGTATAGCCGAGCACGCGAGAGAAATTGGAATTGATCCGGCGAAAATAGCCGTCAAATCCCGCAATGCAAAACAGATCCAGTGACAACTCAAAGAAGCGAGTCATATCGCTTTCGACCCGTTCCAGTACCGAATGTTCGTAAGTCATCATTTCGGCGGCCACCTCGGCAGCGTCCGTGGGGCGGCAATCGGGATCCGGCGCCAGACAGCGCTTGGTCAGTCGCACGAGGGCATCTTCGGCACCGCAGCCATCCAGACGCTTGATCGCATCGGTATAGGCGGCATTGGCGGCCTTGATCACCAGATCTTTTTTGTTGGTTCCGATGTACAGGGGGCTGCCGGTCAGGATCTCCAGCAAAATGGCGCCGAGCCCAAACACATCGCTTCGCGGCGTCAGGTCCTTGCCGCACGCCTGTTCGGGAGACATGTATTGCACCGTGCCCCGTACCATGCGGGGCAGATTCGGATTGGCTTGCGGCGCATCCCGGAATCTTGACAGACCCCAGTCCATCACGTGCACTTCGCCGAACGCACCCAGCATCACATTACTGGGTTTCAAGTCGCCATGAATGACTCCGCGCGCGTGCGTGTAGGCGATCGTCTGACAAACGAAGGAGAAGATGCGCAGCAACCGGGCCTGAGCCCTGTGATCCTCGCCCTCATTGTGAATCAGCGACCACATGGTGACGCCGTTGACCAGCTTCATCGCAAAAAACGGCCGGCCATCAGGACATTCACCACACTCATAAACAGGTGCAATGCCGGGGTGCTGCAAGTGGCAAATAATCTTCGCCTCATCCACAAAACGCTGCACGAATTCAGGACGATCGAAAAACCGGTGACGCAACATCTTGACGGCAACTTCACGGTGCAGCGACAGGTCGCTAGCCCGATAGACAATCCCCGATCCACCATATCCCAGTTGTTCGAAAATTTCGTAGCGGCTGGTCGCTTCGACGAATTTGGGTGTGTCGACTTGAACGATTTCGAATCCGGCCGAATCGGATTCGCCGTCCTCACTAAAGAAGCGGGTGCTCTGGGGTGCTTCGCCGACAGTATACTGACCGTCGTTAGACTGTGGATTCTGATGGTTCATCACCGTCCGTAGTCCTTGCCGGTTATGGACCGATACACCCCTTCCCCAATGGACGCTATTCTAGTCATTTGGTTTCCCCAATTGTAGTTAACTTATGGCTATTCCCCTCGTAACGCGGGAAAGATCCCAATTAAGCCCAAATTCATGGCGGTATGGACCAGCCGTTGAGAATTAGCCGGTGATGCGTAGGATGGGATCGTGTACTCCCATTCACCTGTTTTGTTTGAGTGAAACCCACCAGTGTCGACGGCTGCCATCATAAATATCGCCGGTTACCGCTTCGTAACGCTCAACGAACTGGCGTTGCGGCGGGCCCAGTTGCTTCAGCTTTGCCAGGAACTTGAGATCAAGGGCACAATTTTGCTCAGTACCGAAGGGATCAATCTTTTTTTGGCTGGCAACCGCGCTGCCATCGACACTTTTTTGTCGACCCTGCGGTCGGATCCCTGTTTCGCTGATTTCCAGGTCAAGGAGAGTCCCGGTGACCGCCAGCCGTTCAACCGACTACTGGTGCGCATCAAGCAGGAGATCATTTCGTTTGGCGTGCCGGGAATTGATCCAGCTTGCCAG